>JALZBL010000432.1 GCA_030947395.1 Actinomycetota bacterium
CAGCACGCTGCCGAGATCGCTGCCGCCGACTTCGCGGGCCACGCGGAGCGTCTCGCACACGCGGTCGCCGACCGGATCGGCCAGGTCGGCCTTGAGTAGATCCAGGCAGGCCGCGAAGCGGCCGTTGGCCCGGTAGGCGTGCCCGAAGCGCGCGAACGCGGGCCGCAGCGGTTCCGGACCGCGGGTCGACAGCGCCGACACCGCCTCGGGCAACGACATGCCGGCGCGGACCGCGGAGCCGAGGTTGTCGACCGCCTCGGGCCACAGTTCGCGAAGCGCGCTCTGGCGTCGCAGCCGCATCCGGCTCACGATCACCATCGGCACGAAGAACGCGAATGCCCCGAAGCAGAGGGCGACCGTGCCGGCACCGGTGATGGCCAGCACCAACAAGGTGGCGATCACCGCGGCGATCAGCTGGGCGGTCACCAGCTGCACCGGACCGACGCCCTCGATGCCGGCCTGCCGCAGGACATCCTGGCGACGGGCCAGCCAGCCGGTGGCCGCGGCCGCTGGCCGGCCCGGCCCGGGCGCCATTCGGCTACGCCAGATCAGCAGCCATCCGGCCCCGAACATGAGCCCGATCACCGCGCCCACGTCTCAGGCCTCCCGCCGGTCCGGCAGCGGGTGGGCGGGCGCTGCGTGCAGCAGTGGCCGGCGCCCGAGCAGATCGGGCAGATCGATTCCGGCCGCCCGGTAGCGGTCCTCCCGCGGCGGGAAGCCGTCGGCCCGCTCCAGACGCCCGGACCTGCTGGTGAAGATGTCCGAGGTCTCGATGACGTCGCCTTCGACCCGCCCGGTGACGCCGACGATCTCGCGAACCCGGCGGTGCCCGTCCGCCTCGGTGCCGAGGTGCACCACGAGATCCACGGCGGCGGCCACCGTCGGCACCACGAACGCGGCGGAGATGTTGGCGCCGGCCAGCAACGGCAGCGTGCACATCTTGACCAGCGCCTCGCGGGCCGAGTTGGCGTGCAACGTGCACATGCCGGGCAAGCCACTGTTCAGAGCAATAAGTAGATCCAGGCACTCTTCCTGCCGCACTTCCCCCACGACGATGCGCGACGGGCGCATCCGCAGCGCCTCCTTGACCAGGCGGCGCATCGGTATTTCACCGGTGCCCTCGAGGTTCGGCTGGCGGGTCTGCATGGCTACGACGTCGGGCAACGGGATCTTGAGCTCGAACACCTCCTCGGCACTGACGACCCGTTCCCGAGCGGGGATCGCCGCGCAGAGCGCGTTGAGCATCGTCGTCTTCCCGGCCTGGGTACCGCCGGAGACCATGATGTTCAACCCGGCGACGACGGAATCCTCGAGGAAGTGGGCGGCGGCCTCGGTTATCGAGCCGAGGGCCACCAGCTCCTCGAACGACGTGACCCCGAGGATGAACTTGCGGATGTTGACCGCCCAGTGGGTCTGCGTGATCTGGGGGATGACGACGTGCAGGCGTGAGCCGTCGGGAAGCATGGCGTCGACGAACGGGGTGCTCAGGTCGATCCGCCGCCCCGAGGCTCGCAGCATCCGCTCGACCAGGTCGGCCACCTGCTCGTACGTCAGGATGATGGTGGTCAGTTCCGAACGGCCCCGCCGGGCGATGAAGACCTTCCCCGGTTCGTTGATCCAGATCTCTTCGACGGTCGGGTCGTCGAGCAGCGGCTGCAACGCACCGAATCCGGCGACCGCGTCGAGCACCGTTCGCGCGACGGCCGTGGGGTCGCCGAGCACCGGCAGGCTCGAGACCAGCGCCCGATTCTGGTACTCCGAGATCACCTCCTCGACCAGGTGGCGGGCGGCCGGCGCATCGAGGGCCGGGTCGATGCCGCGGCGGCGCACCAGCTCGCGGACCTCGTCCTCGACGATGCGCACGGCAGTTGCCACGAGCGACTCTTCCCATCCATGACGCCAACCCAGCCGGACCGACCGTCCGGCATTCGTTGATCAGTCGGCCCAGATTACGGGTCGAGGCCGGGCTGCGCGTACCCGTGTGGATAACCGGGCCGGGTGGCCGGCGCCGCCAGTCCCTCCGCCGCCTGCTCAGCACGGCGGCCACCTGCCCGACGGCGACCGTTCACCCGTACCTTGCGTCAACGTCAGACGAGACCGCGAGGGTGCAGATGCGACGTCCACCCATCCCGTCGTCCGATCCGAGAAGGAGCCGACATGCGCAGATGGCAGCGCGCCGCTCTGACCGCCGCCTCCGTCCTCACGC
>JALZBL010000433.1 GCA_030947395.1 Actinomycetota bacterium
AGCGCCGCAGCGTCCGGCGACGCGCTGACCGCCCCGATGCAGGGCACGTTGGTCAAGATCGCCGTGGCCGACGGCGACGTCGTGGCCGCCGGCGACCTGGTCGTGGTGCTGGAGGCGATGAAGATGGAGCAGCCGATCAACGCCCACAAGCCGGGCACGATCGCCAAGTTGAGCGCCGAGGTCGGCGGGGTCGTGACGTCCGGCAGCGTCATCTGCGACATCACCGACTGACCTCGCTCGCGGGTGCCTCCGCCATCCCTCGATCCCGCACGTTTCGCACCCGCAACGGGTGACAAACGTGCTCGATCGGTCTCGACCGGATCGGTCAGTTCTGGCGGGCGCGCAGGCGGCGGATCATCTCGATGCGCTTCTGGGCGATCGACGCCATCTCCGCCGCCCGGTGGCGTACCTGTTCGGCGTCGGAGCGGTGCGAGAACACCATCGCCCAACCGTCGCCCTCCAGGCCGGGAACCACGGAAACCAGTTGGGCCCGGGCCACGACGTGCAGGCCGGCAAAGGATGGCGTCTCGTCGACCACTGCCACCAGCACGTGCCCTTCGGGCAGGTCCGGCGTGCGGGCGGCGATCGCCTCGGCGTTCGCGGCGAACACCGGCGCGGCTTCGGCCGTGCGCACCGCGCGGGCCACGGCCTCCGGACTCAGATCGGCCACCGAAGGTCCTCCTCAGCCATCGAGATCACCGCGGTGCATGAGCCGCCGGGCGGCCTCGGCGATCGAGCCCGACAGCGACGGATAGACGGTGAAGGTCGCGGCCAGATCGTCGACGGTGAGCCGGCGCTGGACGGCCAGCGCGATCGGCATGATCAGCTCCGATGCCTCCGGGGCCACGACCACTCCCCCGATGACCTGACCGGTCTCCTCCCGGCAGTACAGCTTGACGAAGCCGTCGGTGCGACGCGACATCTTGGCCCGGGCGTTGCCGGCCAGGGGCAGGGTGACTGCCCGGGCGGGGACCGAAGTGTCCTGCGCCGCCGCGCCGATGCCCACCGTGGCAATCTCGGGGTGGGTGAAGATATTGGCCGCAACCGTCTTGAGCCGGATCGGCGCTACCGCCTCGCCCAGCGCGTGCCACATCGCGATCCGGCCCTGCATCGCCGCCACCGAGGCCAGCGGGAGCACCCCGGTGCAGTCGCCAGCGGCGTAGATCCCCGCAACTGCGGTCCGCGAGACCCGGTCGACGGCGAGGTAGCCGCCCCGGTCGAGCGACAGGTCCACCGCTTCCAGGCCGAGGTTGGACGTGTTCGGTACCGAGCCGACGCAGACCAGGGCGTGCGAGCCGGCCACCCGGCGCCCGTCCGTCAACCCGACCTCGATACCGTCGCCCACCCGGCGTACGGCCGCGGCGCGGGCCTGCTTGACCAGCGTGCCGCCGGCCCCGGTGAAGGCCCGCTCGATCACCTCGGCGGCATCGGCGTCCTCGCCGGGCAGGACCCGGTCGCGGCTGCTGACCAGCGTCACCGGCACGCCGAGCTCGCAGTAGCCGCTGGCGAATTCGGCGCCGGTGACCCCGGAGCCGATCACCACGAGGTGCTCCGGCATCTCCTTCAGGTCATAGACCTGGCGCCACGAGAGGATCCGCTCGCCGTCGGTCGGGCTGCCGGCCAGCTCCCGCGGCACGGCGCCGGTCGCCAGCAACACGACATCGCCGACCAGCGTCTCGGTGACCTCGCGGCCGCCCCCGATGACGTCGACGGCGAACGTGCGCCCGTGCTGCGCGGACGCGAACCGAGCGCGCCCGCGCATGACGGTTACGCCGTCGCGGTCGAGCCGTCGGGCGATGTCGGCCGACTGCTGCGCGGCCAAGTCTTTGACCCGGGCGTTGACCGCGGCGAGGTCCACGTCCACGGGTCCACCGGTGCCCACGCCAACCTGAGGCGCGTCCCGGAACGCGGTGACGCGGTCGCTGGTGGCGATCAGGGTCTTGCTGGGCACGCAGTCGGCAAGCACGCACGCGCCGCCGATGCCGGCGTTCTCAACCAGCGTCACGTCCGCCCCGAGCTGCACGGCGACGAGCGCGGCTTCGTAGCCGGCCGGGCCACCTCCGACGATCACGATGCGTGTCACCGGGCCATTCTTCCAGGCTCGCGCCCTAGGCTCAGGGATATGGCGCTCTACGCGGCGTATGGCAGCAACCTCGACCCGGCACAGATGCTCGATCGCTGCCCGCACTCCCCTGCCG
>JALZBL010000109.1 GCA_030947395.1 Actinomycetota bacterium
CGTCGTGGAACGGGTCTACGCCGACGTCGAGCGCGAGCTGTGGCCGGCCGCCGAACAGTCGGTGCGGGTCCAGCTGGCCTACCTCGCGCGGGAGGACACCCGGCCCGGTGGTCGCGATGGAGCCGGCTGAGTCAGATCGACGCGTCAGCGCGCGCGGCGGGACAGTCGCTCACGATCGAGGATGACGACGCTCTTGCCTTCCAGCCGCAGCCAGCCCCGCGAGGCGAAGTCGGCCAGCGCCTTGTTGACCGTCTCCCGCGACGCGCCAACCAGTTGGGCCAACTCCTCCTGGGTCAGGTCGTGGGTGACGCGCAGCTGACCGCCGTCGACCGATCCGAACCGCTGGGCCAGCTGTAGCAGCTGCTTGGCCACCCGGCCCGGTACGTCGACGAAGATCAGGTCAGCCAGCATGGTGTTGGTCCGACGCAGTCGGCGGGCGATCACCCGCATCAGCTGCAGGGCGATCTGGGGACGCTCGGAGACCCACTGCACGAGGGCTTCCTTGGGCAGCACCGCCACCCGGGCGTCGGTGACGGCCACGGCGGTGGCGGTGCGCGGGCCGGGGTCGAACAGCGAGAGCTCCCCGAACTGGTCGGACGGGCCAAACACCGCGACCAGGTTTTCCCGCCCGTCCGAGGAGCGCCGGCCGAGCTTCACCTTGCCGTCGAGGACGATGTAGAGGCTGTCGCCGGGATCGCCCTCGTTGAACAGGACGGTGCCGCGCGGCGCGTCGACGGCCTCGAACTGCCCGGCCAGTGCCTCGGCCGCCTCGAGGTCGACGCCCTGGAACAGACCGGCCCGCGCCAGCACCTCGTCCACGACCGCTCCTTCGACCTGCCCGCGCCACTCGACGTGCGCGGAGTCACAATGCGCTCAACTGTAGTGGCGGGGACGCAATCAGAGCCGATCGGCTCGAATGGTCGGCGCCGGACCGTCAGCGAGACGAATGGCGCCGTCGGTCGTGGCGTCGCCGGGGACGCAACCGTTCGGCGACGCGGCGCAGGGCCGAATCGGTCCCTTCCCGCACGAAGGTGTCCATCTCCGCCGGGTTGGCCTGGTCCAGGAACCGCTCAACCCGTCGTTCGTCCGCGGCCCGGCTCATCGGCTCCTCGACCCGCTCCATGAAGAGCAGGAAGCCGAGCAGGAGGAACGGAAAGAAGATCACCAAGAGGCCGGCCATGACGCCATGAATTGTGCCACTACCAGTACCGGGAGCAGGCCAGTCCGGGCGAGATGCGCGGGCCGGGCTCGTCCGGCCCTCCTCGTAGGCTGGCGGCATGCCCATCTCGCCGAGCCCGGTCAGTCGGCGCCCGGCCTTGGCCTGGACCACCGAGACACCGCTCGCGCGCACCCGCCGGGCGCGCCGCATCGACCGCGCGCTGGCCGAGCTGTACCCCGACGCGCATATCGAACTCGACTTCACCACGCCGCTCGAGCTGGCCGTGGCCACCATCCTGTCTGCTCAGTGCACCGATGCCCGGGTAAACCAGGTGACGCCCGCCCTGTTCCACCGGTACCCCGATGCCGCGGCCTACGCCGGCGCGGACCGCGCCGAGCTGGAGGATCTGATTCGCCCGACCGGCTTCTTCCGCAACAAGACCAGTTCCCTCATCGGGCTGGGCCAGCAGCTCCTCGAACGCTTCGACGGCCAGGTGCCGGCTCGCCTCGAGGACCTAGTGACCCTGCCCGGTTTCGGGCGAAAGACCGCCAACGTGGTGCTCGGCAACGCCTTCGGCGTGCCCGGCATCACCGTCGACACCCACGTCGGCCGGCTGGCCCGCCGCTGGCGCTGGACCGAGGAGAGCGACCCGGTGAAGGCGGAGGCGGCGATCGGTGAGCTCATCGCGCGCCGCGACTGGACGATGATGTCGCACCGCGTCATCTGGCACGGCCGGCGGGTCTGCCACGCCCGCCGCCCGGCCTGTGGCGCGTGTGCCGTTGCCGGGTGGTGCCCGTCGTTCGGGGAGGGTCCGACCGACCCCGCCGAGGCCGCCAAGCTGGTCAAAAGCGGTCCGGAAGCGTTGGCGTCGCAGGTATGAGGACCGATGGGGCGCTCCCCCGTCCGTGCACCGAACCGCACTGGCCCGCGCGGCTGGCGACGGCGGCAGCCGGACTGCGGGCCGAGGACGTCTCGCCCTTCCTGGTGCCCACCGGGGTCGAGGCCCGCCGCTCGGCCGTGCTGATCCTGCTCACCGACACCGAGCCGACCGGTGACCCGAGCGGCGGTGTCTCAACGGGCGGTGTCCCGAGCGGCGGTGTCTCAACGGGCGGTGTCCCGAGCGGCGGGCCGTCGGTGCTTTTGCTCGAGCGGGCGAGCACCCTGCGCCAGCACGCCGGGCAGATCGCCTTTCCCGGCGGCGCGAGCGATCCGGGCGACGCCGACGCGACGGCGACCGCGCTGCGCGAGGCGGCCGAGGAGGTCGGGCTCGATCCGGGCTCGGTCGAGGTGCTCGCCGTCTGGCCGCAGCTGCACCTGTCGATCACCGCCTTCGCCGTCATCCCGGTGCTGGCCCGCTGGCACGCCCCTCACCGGGTGACCGCGGTTGATCCGGGGGAAGTCGCCCGGGTGGCCCTCGTTGCCGTGGGTGCCCTGGCCGATCCGGTCAATCGGTTCTCGGTGACCCTGCGCGAGGGCTTCACCGGACCGGGCTTCGCGGTCGACGGACTCTTCGTGTGGGGCTTCACCGCGGGCCTGCTCGACACCTTGCTGCGCGTCGGCGGCTGGGAACGGCCGTGGGACCGCGCGCTGCGTCGCCCCGTCCCGGCCGCATTGCGAACGGCGGCCAGCCCGGCGATCGGTGACCGGTGAACCGCCGGCGTCGGCGCTGGCGGGCGGCTCCAGCCGTGGCGGTACTGGCGCTGCTCACCTCCTGCACCAACACCGACGCTCCGGTCAACCGCGAAGGGCACAGCGGCAGCAGCAGTGCCGCGGTGGTCGCCGGCGTGCAGGAGATCACGATCGACGTCGACAACTCGTTCCGCTTCACCCCGTCGACGATCACCGTGCACCGCGGCCGGGTGAAGGTCACGCTGCACCACCTTGGGCCCGGGGCGCCGCACAACTGGCAGCTGACCGGCATCCCGGGGGACTACGTAGCCACGGTGTGGCCGGGCCAGACGGCCTCGGTCAGTTTCGTGGCGCCGGCGCCGGGAAGTTATGAGTTCGTCTGCACCATCCACCAGCGGCAGGGTCAGACGGGCACCATGGTCGTGCTGCCGAACTGACCGACGACGTTGGCTCGGCCCGACGACGGGACGGCCGAACGCGGGCTCGACGGGCGACGGCACGGGAACCGAGGACGAGGAAGCGGAGGACGGGTCGGTGAACTGGGTCGATCTGGTGATCGCGCTCTGCGTCGTCACCTACGCGATCTCCGGCTACCGCAACGGGGCCGTCGTGGGCACTCTGTCCATCGCCGGCTTCGTGGGCGGTGCCGTTCTCGGTGGCCAGTTGGCTCATCCGATCAGCACCTCGGTCGCCAGCGGGCGGGCTCAGATACCGCTCGGCCTGATGTGCGTCCTCGGGTTCGCGCTGCTGGGGCAGTTGGCCGGCATCGCGCTCGCCCGCCCGCTGCGCCGACGGATCACCCACTCGGCCGGACGCCGCGCGGATGCCACCCTCGGCGCCGCGCTGTCGGCGCTCGGGGTGCTCGTAGTGGCCTGGATGCTCGCGGTTCCGTTGGCGGCCGCGCCCTACCCGTCGCTGTCACGGTCGGTGCGCGAGTCGACATTGGTGCACGGCGTCGACACGCTCATGCCAGCTCAGATGCGCACGGTCTACGCCTCGCTGCGGGGGTTGGTGGACCGCAATGGCTTCCCCGAGGTGTTCGGCGCGCTGCAGCCGTCGCGGATCCTTGGCGTCAATCCACCCGACAACGCGCTTACCCGCTCGCCGGCCGTCGCATCCGCCCGCGACTCGGTGGTCAAGGTCCGGAGCACGGCGCCGGAGTGCGACCGGCGGACCGAGGGGTCCGGCTTCGTCTACGCTCCGGGGCGGGTGATGACCAACGCCCACGTCGTAGCGGGAAGCGACCGGGTCAGCGTTGAGACGGCCGCCGGCCGGCGACCGGCCACCGTGGTGGTATTCGACCCCGACCGTGACGTGGCCGTGCTCGCCGTGAGCGGCCTGCACGTACCGGCGCTGCGCTTCGCCGGCCGGGTCGCCGGGTCAGGCACGGACGCGATCGTCGCCGGCTTCCCCCGAGACGGCCCGTTCCGCGTCGACGCGGCCCGCGTGCGGGACCAGGAACGAGCGGTCGGCGACGACATCTACGGCGGCACCGGGGTCAGCCGCGACATCTACGCCCTCCGAGCGCTCGTGCAGCCCGGCAACTCCGGCGGCCCGTTGCTCGCCAGCGACGGCAGCGTGCTCGGGGTGGTGTTCGCGACCGCCGTCGACTCGCGCGACACTGGCTACGCCCTCACGGCAGCCGAGGTCGGCCGCAGCGCCAGCGCCGGCCGGGTGGCCGAGGCGGCGGTGGACACGCAAGGCTGTACCTGAGGCCGGCGGTGTTCGGAGCGCCGGCGTGTCCCGAGCGCCGGCGGTGCCCAGTCCGGGACTGAGTGGGGGGCTGCGCGGGAGCGGGCCCCAACGAGGCTGCGGCGGGGGCGGGGCAGCGGCGTGGATAGGCTCGGGCGATGTCCGACGGCGAGCCTCCGGTCGACGATGTGCCGGAGCAGATGCGGATCCGGCGGGCCAAGTACGACCGGCTGAACGACGATCCGCACCGCACCCCGTTTCCGGTGGGTGTGCCGCGCACGCACTCGCTGGCCCAGATCCGCTCGGGCTACCTCGACCTGGCGCCGGACACCCGCACCGGCGTCGACGTGGGCGTTACCGGCCGCGTCATCTTCGCCCGCAACACCGGCCGACTGTGCTTCGCCACCCTGAGGGAGGACGGCGTCGAGCTGCAGGTCATGCTGTCGGCGGCCGACGTCGGGCCGCAGGCGTTGGAGTCGTGGAAGAGCGACGTCGACCTGGGCGACCAGGTGTACGTGCGGGGTGAGGTGATCACGTCTCGGCGCGGTGAGCTATCGGTCTCGGCCCAGAGCTGGCAGATGACGGCCAAGGCGCTTCGCCCGCTCCCCGTCGCCTATCGACCGATGAGCGACGAGACCCGGATGCGCCAGCGCTACGTGGACCTCATCGTTCGACCGGAAGCCCGTGGCATGGTGCACGCGCGGGCCTCGGTACTGCGCTCACTGCGCCAGACGCTGCACGAGCGCGGTTACCTCGAGCTCGAGACGCCGATCCTGTCGCCGCAGCATGGCGGCGCGGCCGCCCGCCCCTTCATGACCCATCTAAATGCCTTCGATATGGACATGTCACTGCGCATCGCGACGGAGCTGTACCTGAAGCGGGCGATCATCGGCGGGATCGACCGGGTGTATGAGATCGGTCGGACTTTCCGTAACGAGGGTATCGATTCCTCGCATTCTCCCGAGTTCACGGAACTGGAGGCCTATGAGTCCTATGGCGACTACGACACCATGGCCGGGCTGACGCATTCGCTGGTGATCGACGCCGCCCACGCACTCGGGTTCACCCAATTCCGCGCCGCCGACGGGCAAGAGATCGACCTGTTCGCGCCGTGGCGGGAAGCGACGGTTTTCGGCCTGGTGTCGGAGGCGCTCGGTGAAGAGGTCAACGTCGAGACGAATGCGGCCACGCTGCGAATTCTGGCTGAGAAACATTCGGTGCAATTGGCACCGGATTGGAACTCGGCCGTCATCGTGCTGGAGCTCTACGAGAAGCTGGTCGAGCACACCCTCGTGCAGCCGACGTTCGTGCGGGATTACCCGAGCGGCGTACGACCGCTCGCCCGTCCGCACCGCGACGACCCGCGCCTGGCCGAAGCCTGGGACCTGGTCATCGGGGGAGTAGAGCTGGCGCCCGCGTACTCCGAACTGGCCGACCCCGTCGAGCAGCGGCGTCGGCTAACTCAGCAGAGCCTGGCCGCGGCCGCGGGCGATCCCGAGGCGATGGAACTCGACGAGGACTTCCTGCGCGCCCTGGAATACGGGATGCCGCCCACCGGAGGGATGGGTCTCGGCGTGGACCGCCTGATCATGTTGTTGACCAGTCGCTGGGGCATCCGGGACACCATTCTGTTCCCTCTGCTCAAGCCGTTGCCAGGATCCGCCTGATCTCGTTCACGCGAGACTCAGCCGCGTCAGCGAATCGTCACCGATCGCATAAGTGCCGCATTGACCGGCCAGTCCCGGCGTTAGCATTGTTGCTGGTCCCACGTATTTCTCACTACTATTCGTCTCATCCTTTCCGACATACCTCAGGAGTAGTCACAATGGCCCAGCGCATGCACGTTGTTCTCGAAGATGATCTCGACGGCACCACCGCCGAGGAAACCGTGTCCTTTGCCTTGGACGGACCGGCATACGAGATCGATCTCAAC
>JALZBL010000110.1 GCA_030947395.1 Actinomycetota bacterium
ACGTGATCCTGACGCCGCACATCGGCGGCTCGACCGAGGAAGCCCAGCAGGACATCGGCCGCTTCGTGGCCGGCAAGTTCCGCGACTTCGTGGCCGACGGCAACACCTCACTGAGCGTCAACCTGCCGCCGATCGCGCTGCCCCAGCGGGCCGGCAGCCTGCGCCTGGTGCATCTGCACCACAACGTTCCCGGCGTCCTGGCCCGGATCAACGGTCTCCTGGCCGAGCACTCGGTCAACGTCGAGGCCCAACTGCTGGGTACCCGAGGCGAGATCGGCTATGTCGTCACCGACAGCGCCAGCGGCACCACGCAGGCCATCGTCGACCAGATCCGCGCCATGCCCGAGACGGTGCGGCTGCGCGTCATCTTCTGACGCCGCTGCGGCGGGCGGCCACACTCCCCGCCGGTTCGGGGCACGCAGTACCCGGGCCCCAGCCCCCGGTGGTGGATGCGTAGTGGCGGGGGGACACTCGATCAATGTCGACTCGACCCCCAGGTGCAGTCCGGACCCTCCCCGTCCTCCTCGCCGCGGCTTTGGCCGCCGTGACGGCGTGCGCGGCTGGTCCGGGATCGGCGGATGCCAAGGCGCCCCAACCCGCGTCTGTGGGCGCAGCCAACGCGAGCGCCACGGCCGCCGCACCGTTGCGGTCCGACGATTGGCCGACCTATCACGGCAGCAACTATCGCAGCGGGTCGAACGCCCACGTCATGCCGGTGACCGCGAAGTTCCGCCAGTTCATCAACCTCCGCCTCGACGGCCCGGTCTACGGCTCACCGATCATCGCCAACCAGTCGACGATCGTCGCGACGGAGAACAACACCGTCTATCGCCTCTACGGCAACCGGGTGCTCTGGTCGCGGCACCTCGGCGTGCCAGTGCCTCGCTCGGCCCTGCCGTGCGGGAACATCGATCCAAACGGCATCACCGGTACTCCGGCCTACGACTATCTGACGAACACGGTCGTCGTCGTCGGTCTGGTCAACACCCCGATCCGCCACGTCGCCTTCGGCCTCGATCCGCTCTCCGGCGCTCTGCGATGGAGCCGAACCGTCGACGTGCCCAATACGGCTGGCATCGACCCGAAGGCGATGCAGCAGCGGGGCGCCCTCATCGTGTACGGCCATTACGTCTACATCGCCTACGGCGGCCTGGCCGGCGATTGCAGCGCCTACCGAGGAAGCGTGGTCGGCGTCGACCTGCAGAGTCCGACCACTTCTGCGCTCTGGCACTACACCGTTCCGACCAGCCGTGAGGCGGGGATCTGGGCGGCGGGCGGACCGACCGCCGCCCAACCGGGCGGTCTGTTCGTCGCGGTGGGCAACGGGGCAACCGCCGACTCGGGCGCCTATGACTACAGCGATTCGATCCTGCGGCTCTACAACCAACAGCGAGTCGACTCGTTCTCCCCGGCCGTGTGGCGAACCGACAACCGCAACGACTTGGATCTCGGTTCGCAGTCACCGGCTCCCATCGGTCGATGGGTGTTCGCGGCCGGCAAGAACGGCAACGCTTACGTGCTCGATGCCGCCCGCCTCGGCGGCATCGGCGGCCAGGTCTGGCAGGGCCCGCTCTGCCGCTCCTTCGGAGGAACGGCCGCCGAGGCGCCGAACTTCGTGTACGTGCCCTGCACGGACGGCGTGCGCAAGGTGCGCATCAACTCCAACGGCTCGCTCGACGTCATGTGGCGCGCGTCGGCCAACGTGAACGGCAGCCCGGTGCTGGGCGGCGGACGGGTGTGGGCGCTCGACCCGTCAGCCGGAGTGCTGCACGCCCTCGACCCGGCGACCGGCGCCGACCGCGGCCAGTGGGCCACGGGTGCGGTCACGCGGTTCGCGACACCGGCGCTTTGGCACAGCGCCATCTACGTGCCGACGACGACCGGCGCGGTCGCCTATCGCTGGGACTGATCAGCGGGCGGACCGGGTTGCGGGTGGCTACTGGCCGGTAATACTCTCTGGTTACCGACCAGTAACTTTGGTCGCCGATCTGGGAGGACCCGGCAATGGGCCACTACAAGGCGAACCTACGTGACATCGAGTTCAACCTCTTCGAGGTGCTCGGAACCGGGGATCGCCTCGGGCAGGGCCCGTTCGCCGAGATCGACGCCGTCACCGCCCGCAGCATTCTCGCCGAGGTGAGGATCCTGGCCGAGGGCCCGGTGGCGCAGTCCTTCGCCGATGCCGACCGCAATCCGCCGGTCTTCGATGCGGACCGCCGCTCGGTGACGATGCCGGAGTCGTTCAAGCGGTCGTACCGGGCCTGGGACGACGCGCAGTGGTGGCGGCTGAGCCTGCCGAGCGAGCTCGACGGGGCCACGGCCCCGCGCTCGCTCTACTGGGCGACGGTCGAGATGGTCCTCGGCGCCAACCCGGCGGTGCACATGTACAACAGCGGCCCGGCGTTCGCCGCGCTGATGTACGAGATCGGCAACGACGCGCAGAAGGCGATCGCCCGGCACATGGTGGAGCGGCACTGGGGCTCGACCATGGTGCTCACCGAGCCCGACGCCGGCTCCGACGTGGGCGCCGGGCGCACCAAGGCGAGCGAGCAGCCCGACGGCTCCTGGCACATCGAGGGCGTCAAACGTTTCATCACCAGCGCCGAACACGACCTGAGCGAGAACATCATCCATCTGGTGCTCGCCCGCCCGCAGGGGGCCGGACCCGGTACCAAGGGGCTGTCGCTGTTCGTGGTGTCGAAGTTCCACTTCGACGCTGTGACCGGCGAGCTGGGCAAGCGCAACGGCGTCTACGTCACCAACGTCGAGCACAAGATGGGGCTCAAGGCGTCCACCACCTGCGAACTGCGGTTCGGAGAAGCCGAACCCGCGGTCGGCTACCTGGTCGGCGACGTCCACGACGGCATCGCGCAGATGTTCCGGGTGATCGAGCACGCGCGAATGATGGTCGGTACCAAGTCGATGGCCACCCTCTCGACCGGCTACCTCAACGCCCTGGACTACGCCAGGACGCGGGTGCAGTCGGCCGACCTGGGGCAGATGGCGGACAAGGCCGCACCGCGGGTGACGATCATTCATCACCCGGACGTGCGCCGGTCGCTGCTGTTGCAGAAGGCCTACGCCGAGGGGCTGCGCGCGCTCACCCTATACACCGCAGCGGTCCAAGACCTCATCCAGCTGGCCGACTTCAACGGCCTCGACGTCTCCGCCCTTTCCGCGCTGAACGAGCTGCTGCTGCCGATCGTCAAGGGCGTCGGCAGCGAGCGGGCCTACGAGCAGTTGGCCCAGTCGTTGCAGACGTTCGGCGGCTCGGGTTTCCTCCAGGACTACCCGATTGAGCAGTACCTGCGCGACGCCAAGATCGACAGCCTCTACGAGGGCACCACGGCCATCCAGGCGCAGGATTTCTTCTTCCGCAAGATCGTCCGTAACGGGGGAACAGCGCTGGCCACGCTGTCGCAGGAGATCGCCGACTTTTGCGACTCGATCGTTGGTGAGGGCCGGCTCAAGGAGGACCGCGAGGCGCTCGTGCGGGCGCTGGCCGAGTTCGGTGCGACGGTCGAGGTGATGACCGGGCAGCTCGAGGCGGCCCAGGAGGACGCCGCCAACGTCTACAAGGTCGGCCTCAACACGAATCGGCTGCTGATGAGCGCCGGTGACCTGGTCATCGGCTACCTGCTGTTGCGCCAGGCCGCCGTGGCCATCGCCGCGCTGGACGGCACCGGGCTCTCGGCCGGAGATACGGCGTTCTACGCGGGCAAACCCGCGGTCGCCCACTTCTTCGCCCAGACCGTGCTGCCCGAACTGGGCGTGCGCCGACTAGTCACCGAGCGGGTCGACCTGAGCGCCATGGAACTGGCCGAGTCGGCGTTCTGATCCTGGCGACGCCCGATCAGGTGGGCGGAGTCACGTCACCGGGCAGGTGGCCCTCGGTGACCGGATCGTCGAGCTCGTTGCGCAGTCCGCGGATGAAGGAATTCGTGAACGCCACCAGGGGGACCGCGATGAGCGCACCGATGATGCCGTAAATGATCGTGCCCGCCGTCACCGAAACGGCCACGGCCAGCGGGTGGATGTGGACCGCCCGGCTCATGATGAGGGGCTGGAGCACGTTGCCCTCCAGCTGGACCAGAGCCACGATGATGATCAGAATGATGATCGCGGCCGTCACGCCGTGCTCCAGCAGGGTGACCCCCACGCATAACGCACCGGCGATCGTCAGGCCCAGCAGGGGGACGAACGATCCGAGCAAGATCACCACTCCCAGCGCCGCGGCCAACGGAACCCGCAGGACGACCAAGGCGATCGAGATCGTCACCGCGTGGATGACCGCGATGCTGACCTGTCCGCGGATGTAGCCGCCGAGGGTGTTCCACCCCCGCTCGCCGGCGTAGTCGACCCGCGCCCGGGCCGATCGGGGCATCAGGCGCAGCACCCAGTGCCAGATCTGGTCGCCGTCACGCAGCAGGAAGAAGGTGCTGACCAGCGCGAGCAACAGCCCGCCCACGAGCTCCAACAGGATCGACACCGTGTTCAGGGCTCTGGACACCAGCTGACCCTGGTGGTCGCGGATCGTGTTGGTCAGATTGGTGATCGCGTTGGACACCTCCTGGTCCTTGAGTTTCAGGGGACCGTTCTTGAGCCATTCGCGCACCTTGTCGCCGACGGCACTGACCTGCTGGGCCAGCGCGCCCGAGTGCGACGAGATCTGAGCCACGACGAACCAGGTGATCAATCCGAACACCAAGATCCCGCCGAGCAGCACCACGGCCGTAGACAGGCTCTTGCGCCCTCCGAACGCCACCCGCACGCGGGACTCGACCGGGTGCAGCACGGCGACGAAGAACAGGGCCACCACGAGCGCGAATGCGACCAGGCTGACCTTGGAAAGCGCGAGGAGCAGGACGTAGCACCCCAGCGCGATGATCAGCAGGCGGGCGGCCCACTCCGAAGCCACCCGGACCGGCCAGATCACCGCTTCCGCGGTCAGCGTCGTCATCGGCATGGCCGGCCGGTCGGCGACCACTGGCGCGACGAGCAGCGGCACGGGTTCCGGCTCGACCTCCGGCTCGACCTCCGGCTCGGAGTGGGCGTCGTCCGCCGGTCGGGACGGGACCTCTGCCTCCGGCCCGGACGGGACCTCTGCCTCCGGCCCGGACGGGACCTCTGCCTCGGGCTCGGAGTGGGCGCCGGCCGCTGGCCCGCTCCCTGACCCGTGCGGCTCGGCGGGCTCGGGCGAGCGCACTTGGTCGAGCAGCGCGTCGTCGGCCGGCTCGACCGCCGTCACCGAGCCCGCTCGGTTGCCCGAATCGCGGGCTTCAGAACCAGTCACGAGGACCCTTCTTGGCGGACGGACGGCGTCAGAGCAGCCTACCGATCGCCGGCTCGTAGGGTCGTTGCCGTGAGCGTTCCCCACTGGCTGGATCTCGACGGTACGAGCAACACCCGCGATGTCGGCGGGCTGCCGCTCGGCAGCGGTGGGGTGGTCTGCTCCGGGCGATTGCTGCGCTCGGACAACTTGCAGGCCCTCTCGCCAGCCGACGTGCACCGCCTGGTGGTGCAGTGCCGCCTGCAGACGGTGATCGACCTGCGCACCACCGGCGAGGTGACCCACGAGGGCCCGACCGCGCTGAGCCACCTTCGCGGCGTCGCGGTGCATCATCTATCGCTGTTTCCCGAGCCGGTCGAGCCCCCGGAGGCCAACCGCCGCCGGTCGGCGGCCGAGTTGGTCGGCGGGGACACCGACACCGACGCGGCAGTGGTGCTGCCCTGGCAGGACCGCGCCAGCGAGCGGGCGCAGGCCTCGGCCCGCACGACCTACCTGCGGTACCTGCAGGATCGGCCGGACTCCGCGGTGACGGCGGTGCGACTCGTGGCGCACACGAACGGGGCCAGCTTGATCCACTGCGCGGCCGGCAAGGACCGCACCGGCGTGATCGTTGCCCTCGCGCTGAGCGAGGTCGGCGTGGACCGGGACGCGATCGTGACCGACTATGCCGCCACCGGCGAACGGGTCCAACGGGTGCTGGCCCGGCTGGCCGCCAGCCCGACCTACGCCCGGGACGAGGGCCTGGACGACGTGGACCGCCATCGCCCGCGTCCGGCGACCATGCGCGGACTGCTCGAGGATCTCGACATCCGCTCCGGCGGCCCGTCGGCCTGGCTCCGGGCGAACGGATGGACCGACGAGGACGCCGCGGCGCTGCGCCGCTCGCTCGTCGGCCCACCTGACGGCGCTTAGGCGCCCGGGCCCGAGCGGTTGCCGTAGACCGAACGAACCGGACCATCGCCGCGGCGACCCTAGACGCCAGGGGAGACGCACAAAGGCCCGGAGACCCCCGCACGGGGAGTTCCGGGCCTATCGTGTGGCAGCGGCTCAGCGGCTGCGAAGCCGGCGCGGTCAGCCGAGCTGGCGCGGGTCAGCCGAGCTGGCGCTGCGCGATGACGATGA
>JALZBL010000434.1 GCA_030947395.1 Actinomycetota bacterium
GCGCTCGACACCGCCGCGCTCGACACCGCCGCGCTCGACACCGCCGCGCTCGACACCGCCGCGCTCGACACCGCCGCGCTCGACACCGCCGCGCTCGACACCGCCGCGCACGACACCGCCGCGCACGACACCGCCGCGCACGATGTGAGCGGGCTCGAACCCGACCCGCTCCAGCCCGAGACCCACGCCGCCGAGACCCTCGATCCCGCCCAGCACCCAGCGCCGAACTCGTGACCGGGTCAACAAGCGAGGTAGGGCTCAAGCACCTGGCGATCGTGCTGTTCGACGGCGTCGAGGAGCTCGACGCGGTGGGCCCCTGGGAGGTGCTCGCGCACTGGACGCAGACCTACCCCGCCGACGGCTGGGCCGTCACCACCCTCTCCGCCGACGGACGTCCGGTCACTGCGGCCAAGGGTCTCGTCATCGCCGCCCACCACTCGTTCGCCGCGGCGCCGGCGGTGGACGTGCTGATCCATCCGGGCGGTCGGGGCACGCGGGCGCTGAGCACCGACCCCGGCCACCTCGATTGGATACGCGCGCGCCGCCGGGAGGCCGCGCTGATGACGAGCGTGTGCACCGGCGCCCTCGTCTACGCCGCGGCCGGTCTGCTGCGCGAGCGACCAGCCACTACCTACTGGGACGCGATCGAGGAGCTGCGGGGCATCGACCCGAGCATCCGGATCGACGCCGACGCCCGCTGGGTCGACGACGGCGACGTGGTCACCTCGGCCGGGGTGAGCGCCGGCATCGACCTGGCCCTGCACCTGGTCGACCGTCTGGCCGGTACCGCGCGGGCCCGCCAGGTACGCCGGGGCATCCAGTACGACCCCGAGCCACCGGTCTGAGCGTCCAGCGCAAGGCATTCAGACCGGGCCGGGCGGCCCAGGCCGAGGGCAGCGACTCATCGTCGCGCCGGGCCGTCGACCAGCCACGGCGTGGCCCGCTCGAGCGGCTCCCAACCGGTGTCGCGGACCTTCTCGGCCTGATCGGCCCGGCCACCGCCGCGGACGCCGAACAACCGGTGCGCCCACAGCAGGTACCCGATGACGCCGAGATTGATGATCAGGGCCAGCACCTTGATCGGGCTGACCCGGATCGTGAGTTCGTGGATCTCGACCGGGAGCAGGACGGCGACCTCGATCAGCGTGAGGTACTCCGCCCACCGCCGGGCACACCACAGCCCGACCGCCTCGATGCCGTTGATCGCCGCGTAGGCGCCCAGCGCCGCGGCGTAGAGGTAGAGCCGCCCGGTCGAAACGGCGAACAGGCGGTCGAGATCATGTAGGAGGCCGGTGTGGGCGGTGTCGCTCACCGGACCACCGACCGCGCCCTGCAACCGGTTCAGGATGCGCGTGTAGTCCCCGCGCAACGCCTGGCGATGAGCGGCGAACACCGCGATGGCCACGGCCAGGACGGCGATGACGACGAAGTGCGCGATCCGGTCGACGGCGATGAGGCGCAGCACGAATCGATCGCGCAACGGCCGGCCGCGCAACGGCACCACTACCTCGCCGCCTCTGGTCGGGGCGGGTTGGTGGGGCTCGGTCAAGGGCAGCCATGCGTCGCAACGCAGGCACCGGAAGAACGGAGGGGACTGGGCCGGTGCCGTCGTCATCAGCAGTGAGGCGTGCGGCGACGCGGCCGCCGTCTGCGGGTCGACCAGTTCGTGGCCGTGCCACGCGCAGCCAACCAGCTCGTAGCGCACCCGAGGTCGTCGCGACGGTGGCTCGGCTCCCGGTGGGCGGTCGGGCTCCCGAGCCTGCTGGGTCGCGGCGACCTCGGACCCGGCGGCGCGCCCGTCGGCGGTGGTCATCGCAGCAGCTTCTCGCCCGGTCCCTGACCCGGCTCATCGGGATAGGGCGACGCCTCGCGGAAGGCCTGCTGTAGACCCTTCACCGCGGTCCGGATCGGCAGCCGGTGCGCGCCCAGTTCGTCGGCCGAAGCGGCGTACAGACCGGCCAGGGCGGTGATCAGTTTGCGGGCCTCGTCCCGGTCCTCGTACTGCTCGCCGCCCTCGGCCAGGCCGAGCTTCTCGGCCGCGGCGCTCATGAGCATGACCGCGGCCCGCGTGATGACCTCCACCGCGGGAATCTCGGCCAGCTCGCGCGTCGTCGTCGGGTCAAGGCCCATCGACGGGGGTTGGTCGACGTCCGTCGAAGGGGCTGGGTCGACGTCCGTCGAACGGGCTGGGT
>JALZBL010000435.1 GCA_030947395.1 Actinomycetota bacterium
CGGGCGATGCGGTACCCGTCCTCGACGTCGAACATCGACGTTCGCCCGGTCTCCAACGGGATGCCCAGTTCGCGCAGCTCGGCCTTGTCGCGCTCGAACATCCGCTTGAACGCCTCGTCGCCCCGACCGGTGCGGTCGTCGGGCTCGTACCCGGGCACCGAGCGGCGGATCTGCTCGGCGGTGAGGAACTGACGGGTCGAGAGCAGGCAGAGCACGAGATTCACCATGCGTTCAGCGCGCCGGGCGGCCATGTCCTCGAACGTAATCCCCCGGTTGCGGCGGGGTTCGGCGGCGCGCTCGGCGAGGTCGGCCGGACGTCGCGGGGGCATGCCCCGATCATCGCGCATCGAACGGGTGTTCGTACAGTCGGTTACTGGGCGTCGCCGGGATCCACGCCCCACGGCCGCCGGGCGCCGAGCGGGGCCAGGCCGCAACGCTCACGTCGCGACCAGCCGGGCGTGGACGGCCTCAGCCGTGCCGCTGACGAGCTGGATATCGTCGTTGCCGGTCACGAGGGCCACGGCGGTGCGAGTAGTCGGGTTGCGGACCGTCTTGGCCGTCCATCCCGGCCAGTTCCCACCGTGGGTGTAGGTCGTTCCGCCCGCACCCGGACGGGCCGTCATCCCCCAGGCGTAGCTCAGGGTGTGCCGTCATCGAGTCGCCCGGGCGTCTGGACCAGGCGGGTGAGGTCGGTGCCGAGGCGCTCGGTGTTGAGCCCGTCGAGCCAGCGCAGCAGGTCATCGGCGCTGATCCACAGGCCGCCGTCCCCAATCGTTTGCGGCGGGGGCGCCCGGTCGGGCCGCACGACGTCGGCCGCACCGCCGAGGTGGGCGCTGGTCATCGCCAGCCGATCGAACAGGCGTCGGGCGGCGTCGGCGAGTGGGAGTCCGCTGACCACTCGGACGACCTCGGCCAGGGCAACGTAACCGATATTGCTGTAGACGAATCGACGGCCGGGGCCGTCATCGGGATCGCCCAGGCGGGCGAGACCCTCCAGGACGAGATCGTTGTCCAGCTGGGCTTCGTGCTCCAGGCCGAGGGCGGCTACGACCCTGGCGGTGGCGGGTTGTCCGGAGGTGTGATGGATCAGATGCCGCAGGCGGACGGTGGCGCCCCACCCAGGCAGGGCCGGGAAGAAGGAACGGAGCGGGGCATCCACCCCGAGCGCGCCGTCCAGTACGGCCTGCGCCGCCAGCGTCGCGACGACTTGCTTGGCTATCGACGCCGCGTAGAACGATGAGGCCGCGTGGACCGGGGACCCATCGGGGAGGTATCCCGAGGCCCACGCCCGGTGGCCGACCGCCGGTGACGTAACGGCCGCGGCAGCGTCGCCAGCTAGCAACCCTCGCTGCCGCAGCAGGCGCTCGACGTCACCGGCTGGATCGCTCACCCCGTCATCCTGGCCGCGCCGGCCGGAACCGGCCACAGCGCGAGGGCACGGCGCTTCAGGAGAGCCGACGTGGATACGGCGGTGGGTTAAGGGGCGTCGCGGCGGCCTCGCTCGGTTACGGTCGCTGCCATGATCCGCTGGCGCTCCGGACCGGTTGTCGCCGTCCGCCGGGAATGGCCGGGGGTGCGCGAGGTGATGGTGGACGTCCGGGGGGACGGGGTGACCGCGGCGCTGGCCTACCTCGACGTGGTGGGCACGCCCGAGGTGGGTGACCGGGTACTGCTCAACACCACCGCCTTGGTCCAGGGCCTCGGCACCGGTGGGCACGCGCTCGTCGTCGCGCTCCCGGACCGGCTCCCGCCCGACGCGAGCGGCCCGGGTCATCTGGTCAAGGCCCGCTACACGCCGCTGCAGACGACCGTGCTCGGGGTGGACGAGCCCGATTCACCGCACCACGGCCTCGTCGCGGCCGCCGGATCGATCGACAGGATGCCGGTGGTGATCGCTGACCTGCACTCCGCCCTACCGGCGATCGTGGCCGGGGCGCTGGCCGACCGTCCGGGCGCGCGGATCGCCTACCTGCTTACCGACGGGGGCGCCCTGCCGATGGCCTACTCGCACACCGTGGCCGCCCTCCGCGGGCAGCTGTGCGGGACGGTGAGCACCGGTCAGGCGTTCGGCGGTGACCTGGAGGCGGTAACCCTGCACACCGGGTTATTGGCCGCCCGGCACGTCCTCGGCGCGGACCTCGCGGTGGTGACCCAGGGCCCGGGCAACCTGGGCACGGCCACGCCCTGGGGG
>JALZBL010000111.1 GCA_030947395.1 Actinomycetota bacterium
CCCGGATGCCCTACACCCTCGGCCTGCTCGGCTCGATCCCGCGGATGGACAAGGGGGAGAAGGAGCCGCTGATCCCGATCGAGGGCAGCCCGCCCTCGCTGGTGAACCTGCCGCCCGGATGCCCGTTCGCTCCGCGCTGCCCGATCAAGATCGAGGTGTGCACCCGGATCGAGCCCGACCTCGATCCGACCGATGGCCCTAACCACGTCGCCGCCTGCCACCGTCGACAGGAGATCGCCGAGCAGAACCTGGGCAGTGCCGACGTGTTCCCGCGTCCACCGGTTGCCGTGGACCGCATCGCCGCCATTCCGCGGGAGCAGCGCGAGGAGACCCTGCGCATCGAAGAGCTGCGCAAGGTGTTCCCGCTGACCAAGGGCGCCGTCGTGCGGCGCAAGGTCGGCGAGGTCGCCGCGGTGGACGGGGTCTCCCTCGACATCCGGGTCGGCGAGACCCTCGGTCTGGTCGGCGAGTCCGGCTGTGGCAAGACGACGACCATCATGCAGATCATGGAGTTGGTTCGACCGCAGTCCGGCACGGTGGTGGTACTCGGCCAGGACGTCACCCGGCTGGACCGCGCGGCCAAGAAGCAGATGCGCGCCGATCTCACCATCGTGTTCCAGGACCCGATGGCATCGCTGGACCCGCGCCTGCCGATCGGCGACATCCTGGCCGAGCCGATGCAGGTCCAGGGCGTAGCCAAGGCCAAGCAGCGCGACCGCACCCGGGAGCTGTTGGGTCTGGTCGGGCTCAACCCCGAGCACGCCAGCCGATTTCCGGCCGAGTTTTCCGGCGGTCAGCGCCAACGCATCGGTATCGCCCGGGCGCTCGCCCTGGAGCCGAAGCTGGTCGTGCTCGACGAGCCGGTGTCGGCCCTTGACGTGTCGATCCAGGCCGGCGTGATCAACCTGCTCGACGAGCTCAAGGCGAAGATGGGGCTGTCCTACCTTTTCGTCGCACATGACCTGTCGGTGGTGCGCCACATCGCCGACCGGGTGGCGGTGATGTACCTCGGGCGGATCATCGAGATCGGTGCGGTCGATGAGATCTTCGAGCGGCCCACGCATCCCTACACCCAGGCGTTGCTGTCGGCGATCCCGCTGCCCGACCCGCGCAAGGAACGCGAGCGGCGCCGGGTGCTGCTCACCGGAGACCTTCCCAGTCCGTCGGACATCCCGTCCGGCTGCCGGTTCTCCTCGCGTTGCCCGGTTTTCGCCCACGAGCTGACCGAGGACCAGCGCGAGAAGTGCCGGGCCATCGACCCGGCGCTGATGAAGCGGGGCACCGATCACGCCGATGCCTGCCACTGGGCCAAGGTGCGCACCGTCATCTAGCCCGGCGCGGCGTAAGCCCGGGCCCCGGTTGCATCCTGGTCACCGGCCGAAGTCGGGTACTGGCAACGTGGCCATCCGCGCGATCGGGCTGGGTAGGGTCACGTACCGATCTGGCAACGAAACTGGATCCGCTCCCTGCCCGCGGGGTAAGCAGGGGAAGTGTTGCCCCTACGAGTGGCCGGCTGAGAAGCGCCGGTCCCGCGACAAAGGAGGAAGTGTGAGGCTGTCCACGAAGGGAACCGCACTGCTCGGTGCGGCCCTCGCCGCCACCCTGGCCCTCGGTGCCTGCAGCTCGAACGGCGGAGGCGGCGGTGGTGGCGGTGGCAGCACCAACAGCAAGGCCCAGGCCCGCACCGATCAGAACGACATCACTCCCACGCCGTACGAGCAGGTCAAGGACGGCGGAACGATGCGCTGGCCGATCGACAGCTTCCCGCCCAACTTCAACACCAACGAGGTCGACGGCAACGAACAGGGCATCGCCGACCTGATGTTCTCCACCTTGCCGACCGTCTGGTATTTCGACCCAGGCGGCAAGCCGGTCCTCAACACCGATCTCGTCGACAAGGCCGAGCAGACCAGCACCGACCCGCAGGTGGTCACCTACCACATCAACCCCAAGGCGGTGTGGAGCGACGGCACGCCGATCACCTGGCAGGACTTCAAGGCCCAGGTCTCCGCGCTGAGCGGCAAGGACAAGGCGTTCAAGATCGCCAGCTCGAACGGCTACGAGCAGATCGGCTCGGTCGAGAAGGGCGCGACCGACCAGGACGTCAAGCTCACCTTCGCCACCAAGTTCCCCGACTGGCAGTCACTGTTCACTCCGTTGACGCCGGCCTCCCTGAACGCGAACGCGAAGGCCTTCAACACCTTGTGGGTTCCCGGACCGAAGCTGTCCGGCGGCCCGTTCAAGGTCGACAAGATCGACAAGACCCAGAAGACGATCACCGTCGTGCGCAACGACAAGTGGTGGGGCAAGAAGCCCAAGCTCGACCGCATCGAGTTCATCGTCATCGACCAGGGTGCGACGGCCAAGGCCTTCCAAAGTGACCAGGTCGACTTCGTCGACATCGGTTCCGACGCGGCGGCTCTGGCGACGGTCAAGACGGTGGCCGGGGCGACCGTGCACAAGGCCGGCGGCCCGAACTGGCGCCACATCGACCTGGGCCAACGCGGGCCGATGGCCGACGTCAAGGTCCGCCAGGCGGTCATGCTGGCCATCGACCGCGAAGGCGACGCCAAGGCCCTGCTCACCCCGCTGGACTGGCCGGCCAAGGTGCTCGACAGCCACTTCTGGATGAACAACCAGGCGCAGTACAAGAGCACGTGTGGCGCCTTCTGCAACCGCGACGTGGCCAAGGCCAAGTCGCTGCTGGAGTCGGCTGGCTTCAAGCTCGGCGCGGACGGCATCTACGCCAAGAACGGCAAGCCGCTCGCGCTCCAATTCATCATCCCGGCGGGCGTGACGACGAGTGAGAACGAGTCCCAGCTGCAGCAGACCGCACTCAAGGCGGCCGGCATCAAGGTGAACATCAAGACGGTTCCGTCGGACCCGTTCTTCCCGGACTACGTGCTCAAGGGCCAGTTCGACCTGACCATCTTCAGCTGGATCGGCACGCAGTTCCCCATCAGCTCGTCGAGGTCGATCTACTTCAGCAACGGCGACCAGAACTACGCCAAGATCGGCACGCCGGAGATCGACGCCTTGTTCAAGCAGGCGACGACCGAACTGGACCCGGCCAAGGCGACCGACCTGACCTATCAGATCGATCAGAAGATCTGGGAGGAAGGACACTCGGTGGCCCTGTACCAGCGGCCCGAGCTGGTGGCCACTAAGACCGGCCTGGTCAACTTCGGGGCGTTCGGGTTCGCCGCGGGCGCCTCGCCGAGGAACTACGTCCCGATCGGTTTCAAGGCCTAGTCCGTCGCCCGTGGCAACCCCCGGTGGGGCCGGAAGGACCGACCCCCGGCCCCACCGGGTACGCCGTCGCCAGTCGAGCGGCTGTGAGCTGCCCGTCGGTCACGATCCAGTGTCGAAGTGACGGGCGGCTACACATCGGTAATATGCCGGGCTTACGCTCCCCGACGGGCCGCGCTACGGTCCGCCGCTCGATGCTCGACCGCTTCGCCCGTTGCCGACCGTGGCGGGCGCAGCGCCAGATCGCTACCCGCGACGCGAGTGAAAGGAGGTGACCGAGCCATTTCCCTGACCCCCGTGGCGCCCGGAGTGGCCGAAGCCGCGAGCGAGGACTTCATCGCCGAGGGCGACGAGAAGAAGATCGCCGGGCGCACTCCAACCCAGCTGGCCACCCGGCGCTTCCGCAAGGACCGGGTCTCGATGATCGCCGCCGTCGTGGTGGCTGTCGCCTGCGTCATCGCCGTCGTCTCACCGGTCCTCAAGGCGATTGGTGTGCTCAAGCCCTACGACCAGCACGTAAACCTGGTTGGTGGCATCGGTTCGGTGCCGACCGGTTCACTCGGTGGCGTCAGCTGGAGCCATCCGCTCGGCGTGGTGCCGGGCACCGGTTGGGATCTCCTCTCCCGCCTCATCCCCGGCATCTCCTTGTCGCTGCTCATCGCCACGTCGGCCACGCTGTTCAGCGTCATCCTCGGCACCATCGCCGGGCTGATCAGCGGTTACCTCGGCAAGTGGCCCGACTTCTGGATCAGCCGATCGATGGACCTGGTGCTGGCCTTTCCGCAGTTGCTCATGCTGCTGGCCCTGTCCCCGGTGCTGATCGACCGGATCCACGCCTTGGGCATCCAGGGAGACAACTCGGCCCGCGTCATCTACCTCATCTTCGTGCTCGGTTTCTTCGGCTGGCCCTACTTCGCCCGCATCATCCGCGGCCAGGTGCTGTCGATGCGGGAACGGGAGTTCGTCGAGGCCGCGCGCAGTCTGGGGGCGAGCAACCGCCGCATCTACTACAAGGAGCTGCTGCCCAATCTCTGGGCTCCCATCCTGATCTACTTCACGCTCAACCTGCCGACCAACATCTCCGCCGAGGCGGCGCTGAGCTACCTGGGCGTCGGGGTGGCCTCGCCCACGCCGACGCTGGGAACCCTGCTCAGCGACTCCTCCGTCTACAGCACTTCAGACGCCGCGTTCTTCTTCATCCCCGGCATCACCATTTTCGTCCTCGTCCTCAGCTTTAATCTCATGGGCGACGGACTGCGCGACGCGCTGGATCCGAAGTCGAGTCGCTAGGAGCCGTCATCTCACAGACCTCGTCCAGCACCCGCTGGACCCGGAAGGAACCAACCGGACCGACCTGGTCCAGTTCGAAGGAGAATCAATGCGTAGGACAAGGGGAGTCGCCCTCGTCGCGACGACCGCGGCCGCCGCGCTCGCACTGAGCGCGTGCGGCGGCAGTGCCGGCACCAAGAGTTCCGGGGGTGGTACTTCCAGCGGCGGCAGCGCCAGCGCCGGCGGCGGTGGTGGTGGCGCGGCCGGTGGAACGATCTATTACCTCACCAAGCGCACCGTGGAGCACTGGGACCCACAGCGGGTTTACATCGGGCGCGACATCTCCAACTCCCAGCGCCTGTTCACCCGCACCCTGGTGCAGCAGCCGGCCACCGAGGACGCAACGGCGGCGCTGAAGCTGGAACCGGACCTGGCCACCGACACCGGCACGTCCTCCGACGGCGCCAAGACCTGGAAGTTCACGCTCAAGGACGGGCTGAAGTGGCAGGACGGAAAGGCCATCACCTGCGCCGACCTGAAGTACGGCATCTCGCGCACCTTCGCCACCGACGTGATCACCGGCGGCCCGAACTACATCCTGCAGTTCCTCGACGTGCCCAAGGACGCCAAGGGCGGCTCGGCCTACAAGGGGCCGTACACCAAGGTCGGCCAGGCCGACTACGACAAGGCCGTGACCTGCGCGGGCAACACCATCACCCTGCACTTCAACAAGCCGTGGGCCGACTTCAACTACGGCGCCACGCTGCCCGCGTTCGCTCCGTACCGTCAGGACCAGGACAAGGGCGACAAGAGCAACTACGCGGTGTTCTCCGACGGCCCGTACAAGCTGCAGGGGACGTGGGAGAAGGGCAAGGGCGGCACGTTCGTCCGCAACGACCAGTACGACCCCAAGACCGACCCGACCGTGCGCAAGGCGCTGCCGGACAAGTTCGTCTTCACCGAGGGCCTGACCGACGAGGTCATTATCCAGCGGTTGATCGCCGACAGCGGTGAGGACAAGTACGTCGTGACCGACCGGCGGGTGACGCCGGCCCTGGAGGCCCAGGCGCGCAGCGTGGCCAAGAACCGGCTGACCAACCCGGTCGCGCCCTACGTCGACTACCTGGTGCCGAACTTCAAGAAGATGACCAACCCGAAGGTGCGCGAGGCTCTAGCCGTCGCCACTGACAAGGCCGCGTACATCACCGCCTCGGGCGGGTCCACGCACGGCACCGTCGCCAAGTCGATCAACGCGCCGAGCCTGCTCGGCTACAAGGATGCCGATGTGTTCAGCGCCGGCGACAGCGGTGACCCGGCCAAGGCCAAGCAGCTGCTGACCGACGCCGGAGTGCCGATGCCCTACCCGATCACCTACACCTACTCCGGGGGCACGCCCACCACGGAGAAGGAGGCGGCGGTTATCAAGTCGGGGTGGGAGAAGGCCGGCTTCAAGGTCACCCTGAACGAGCTGACGGACACCTACTACGACGTCATCCAGAACCCCGGAAACTTCGCCAAGTACGACGTGGCGTGGGCCAGCTGGGGTGCGGACTGGCCGAGTGGCTCGACCGTCATCCCGCCGCTGTTCGACGACCGGATCAACCTGAGCAAGCAGTCGAACGGTCAGGACTACGGCCTGTACGCGAGCAAGGCCGTCGACACCGCGATCGACGAGGCCCTGAATAAGCCGGACGCGAAGTCGCAGGCCGACGCCTGGGCGGGCATCGACCAGATGCTGGCCAAGGACGTCGCCTACATCCCGCTCATCGTGAACAAGTTCGTGTTCCTTCGGGGCTCGGGCGTCAAGGGGTACATCAACGGAGCCGCCACGTCCACGTTCCCGGACCTGGCCACCGTCGCGGCCAAGTAAGCAA
>JALZBL010000436.1 GCA_030947395.1 Actinomycetota bacterium
CCGCCACATCAGCCGCCGCCACATCAGACGCCGCCACATCAGACGCCGCCGACGCGGAACCCAGCTCGGCGGCGGCCGCCCGGCTGGTCGCCGCGCTGACCCGAGACATCACCGAGTGGGTGGATCCCGCTTCGGCCGGCGGGGCCGGCTACGGGGGGGCGGCGGCGTTCGGCGAAGAGAGCACCACGTCGGTCGGCTTCCGCTACCGCGCCGGGGAGGCCGTGCCGACCGTGGTCGGCGGTGAGTTCCTGGACCACCTCAGGACGTTGCGCGACGCGTCACCCGATCGTGACGGATCGCTGGCCGGCGCGGCGCTGTTGCGGATGCCGGTCCCGGGGGAACCGGTCCTGGTCCGATTCGTGTACGGCCGCGCCGCCGCGCAGATCACCTGGACCGCGGCCGACGAGGTGCTCGCCGGGCGGCTGCGTCCGACCGGGGCCACCGGCCCGATCCCGTTGGCCCGGCGGCCGAGCGGTGACCTGCTCGACGTCTCGGCCCTGCTGGATCGGGCCCGCGCTGATGTCCTCGCCTCATTGCGTAGCCACGACGGCTGGCAGCGCTTCGCGTTCGCCGTGGACGCGGCGGACGGGCACAGCGCCGCTTTCACCTACGACGCCGACGGGCAGCCCGCTGCGCTGGCGCCGCTGTTCTCGCCGCTCGCGGATCTGATCGAGCTGCGGGCCCAGACCGTGCGCACCGACGGGGCGCAGTGGGCGGGCGCAGTCATGTCGGCCTGGGCCGGCACCGACCGCGTCGACGTGAGTTTCTTCGGCGCGGACGGTATTGCCGGCTATCTGGGCGGCGGACCCGACCGCGTCGCGGCCGCGTTGTTGCCGCCGCCCCAGCCGCCGGAAACCGCGCCACAAGTGCCCTGGCCACCGAGCGGGGGCCGGCTCAACGCTGCCGCCCTGTTGCACGAGGTGTCGGTGGCGATGCTGCGTTCCCCCGACCTGAGCCACGACGACTGGGACCGCCTCGCGGTGGTCCTCGTCTTCGGCGGTTCCGCCGCCGGGCCGACGGCTGAGGCCAACGCCTTGCGGTTCACCTCAGCGGGCCGGGCCACCGTCACCGCGATACCCGAGCTCGGGCCGGTCGGAAAGCTGCGCCGTGCGACCGGCGGCGGCTGGGAGGTCGGTGTGCTGCAGGGCGGGCGCGGCTCCTCAGAACTGACGCCCTATTACCTCACCGGAGAGAACGCCGAGCCCTTCCGGCTCGATGCGCGCACCATCGCTGGGGCGGCCGAGCAGTTGCGGCCGGCCTGACCGTGGTTCTCGAGGTCGCGCTGATCGACGTCGTCGACGGCCAGCAGGACGCGTTCGCCGCCGCTTACGCCTCGGCCCGCGAAATCCTCACCGGCACTGCCGGCGTGCGCTCGGTGCGCATGACCCGCGGCATCGAGCGGCCTACCCGCTTCGTGCTGCTGGTCGAATGGGACTCGATTCAGGCCCACGAGGACAACTTCCGCTCGACCGAGCGGTTCGGGCGCTGGCGGGCCGCGATCGGCCCCTACTTCGCCGCGCCCCCGCTGGTCGAGCACTACACCGACGTCGGCGAGGCGGGCGCCGAACCGGACGAGCGCCCGGCCGACTGAGTGCCTTCAACCGCACTCGCCTCGACCAGGTTGCCGTGCTCGTCGCCGACAGTGGCGGTGAACGTGCCCGGCCGGTAGATCTGCCACCGCCGGGGTGACTGGTGCGGCGTCGCGCCGGCGGACGTCGCCGCCGCGAAGAAGGCTCGCACCGCGTCGGCGTCGGGCGCCCGCAAGGACAGGTGCAATCCCGTGGTCGCGACATCACCGACCACGATCCACAGCAGCACCGATCCGTCCGACCCGCCGTAGCCCACCGCCTCGACCCCGGCCTCGTCCTCGTCCTCCGGATCCAGGTAGTCGACCAGTCGCCGCCAGCCGAGCGGCGCGAGCGCGGCGTCGTAGAACTGCTGGGCCCGACTGAGATCGGCCACGGTGAGCGTGAGATGGTCCAGCCCGACGGTCGTCGCCATGCGACATGCCTACCGCAGAGGATCACGACATCGTGTGGGTACATCCCGAGGTTGCCGCCGCTCTCGCCGCCGCCCGCCCGGTGGTGGCGCTGGAGAGCACGATCATCAGTCACGGATTGCCCCGCCCGGAGAACCTCGACATCGGGCGACAGGTCGAGGCCGCGGTGCGGGCCGGCGGGG
>JALZBL010000437.1 GCA_030947395.1 Actinomycetota bacterium
CCGCCGGGTAGGTCGCTGAACAGCGGTGCCAGTTCGGGCGCAGTGCGGGCGGCGAAAGCCCGCTCCAACCGCTCGTCGTATTCGGCCGCGTCCAATCGGCCCGCCCGCAGGTGCTCGCCGAGCCGCTCGGCGGCCTGCTGACGTTCGGCATCGCCGATGCGCACGGCGGGGCGGACGGAGGCGTCGGAACCGGTCATCCCTTCACGGTAATACTGATTACAGGCCAGTGGGGTCAGGGTTTGCCCTGATCTGCGGACCGGGCGGCGTATCCGTCCGACCCCCCGGGGATTCGTATGCTCCTCCCATGACCGAGCCGTCCGTTGCGCCCGAGCCCCCGCGCCGGGTCGGCATCATGGGCGGCACGTTCGACCCGATCCACCACGGCCACCTCAGCGCGGCCAGCGAGGTGGCCGACCGGTTCGAGCTCGACGAGGTGGTCTTCGTCCCCACCGGCGCGCCCTGGCAGAAGGCCGGTCGCGACGTCAGCTCGGCTGAGCACCGCTACCTCATGGCGGTGATCGCCACGGCGTCGAACCCCCGCTTCTGGGTCAGTCGGGTCGACGTCGACCGCGGCGGCGCGACCTACACCCTCGACACGATCGCTGACATCGCCGCGATCCGTCCCGCCGCTGAGCTGTTCTTCATCACCGGCGCCGACGCGCTGGCCCAGATTCTGTCTTGGAAGCAGCCTCAGGCGCTGATGGAGGCCGCGCACTTCGTCGGGGTGACGCGCCCGGGCTACGAGCTGTCCGACGCGCACCTCCCGGCGCGGAAGGTGACCCTGGTCGACGGGTCGGCGATGGCGATCTCGTCCACCGTGTGCCGGGAGCGCGTCCGCGCCGGCCGACCGGTCTGGTACCTCGTGCCCGACGGCGTGGTCCAGTACATCAACAAGCACCGCCTCTACCGGTCGACGTGAGGTCCGGGCCCCCGGTTTCGGACCGATAGAGTTGACGCTCGTGCCGACCGCGACCACCGATGACCGCCAGCGTCGATGACCGCCACCGACACCGCGCGAGACCTCGCGCTGGTCGCGGCCGAGGCCGCGGCGGACAAGCTGGCCACTGACATCGTCCTGATCGACGTCAGCGATCGACTGGCCATCACCGACGTCTTCGTGATCGCGACCGGTAACAACGAGCGGCAAGTCGAGGCCATCGTCGACTCGGTGGAGGAGCGGCTACGCGCCGCGGGCCACAAGCCGCTGCGCCGGGAAGGCCGCCGCGACGGGCGCTGGGTGCTGCTGGACTACTCCGACATCGTGGTGCACGTCCAGCACACTGAGGAACGGGCCTTCTACTCCTTGGAGCGGCTCTGGAAGGACTGCCCGGTCATCCCGTTCGACGCGCGCGCGGCCGGATGAGCCCGCGGACATGAGCCCTGGGCGCGTGATCGTCTGGCGGCACGGGCGCACGACCTGGAACGCCGACCGCCGGTTCCAGGGCCAGGCCGACCCACCGCTGGACGACGTCGGCCGCGCTCAAGCGGTTCAGGCCGCCGCCCTGCTCGCGTCATTGCCGCCAGCGCTCGTCATAACGTCAGACCTGCAACGGGCGACCCAGACCGCCGGCGCATTGGGCATGGCCGTCGACCTGACGCCGGTCAGCGATCCCCGGCTGAGGGAGCGCTCGCTCGGGCGGTGGGAGGGACTGACCCGCGACGAGGTGGCCGAGCGGTACCCGTCCGAGTTCGGGCAGTGGGTCGCCGGGCGCGACGTGCGTGGTCGCGGCGGGGAGTCGCGCGAGCAGGTGGCCCGCCGCGCCCGCGCGGCTTTCGACGACCTGCCCGACGTCGCGATCGCGGTGCTGGTCACGCACAGCGCCACCGCGATGGCGCTGACCTCAGACGTGATCGGCCTGTCGCAGACGATGCACGTCCTGGGTCCGCTGGCCAACTGCCACTGGAGTGAACTGCAGTGCGACGGGGGGAGCTGGCGGCTGCGCGCCCACAACGCCGGGCCGCCCGGGCTGGTCATTCCGCTGGCCGCCGTCGACGCCGAATCACCGGACGCCGAGGCCATCGACGCCGAGGCCATCGACGCCGAGGCCATCGACGCCGAAGTCTGACTGCGCGGACCGCACGGGCAGACCGCACGGGCAAACCGGTCCGCCTGACCGCACGGGCAGACCGCACGGGCAAACCGGTCCGCCTGACCGGTCCAGCGCGGCGCCGGGCAC
>JALZBL010000438.1 GCA_030947395.1 Actinomycetota bacterium
CCCCGGTGCTGCCACCGAGGCGGTCATCGAACTGCGCCGACCGCCGCGGATGCTGTTCGCCGGTCACGACGCGGCCGCCGGTGAAGCCAACCTGATCCGTTTCCGCCTCGGCCACTCGGACGGCGTCACGCTGTCGGTGCAGGCCAAGGCGCCCGGCGTTCGGTCGATCACCAAGACGGTCGACCTCACCGTCGACTTCCAGGAAGCGCTCGGTGACCGCCAAGAACCCTATGAACGACTCATCGCCGACGCGGTCGACGGCCGGCGCCACCGCTTCGCCCGGCCCGATCTCATCGACGAGGAATGGCGCATCGTCGAACCCCTGCTCGACCACCCGACCCGGCCGACTCCGTACTACCGCGGGACCTGGGGACCGGCCGACGCCGACCTCGGCCACGGCTGGCACCCGGTGGGCCTGAAGCAGTAGCCGGGCCGCAAGCGCGGGGGACCTTCGCCGCCCGGGGCAAGTGGCCCGTACGGTGACCGCACCGGGCTCGGCGGCCGTCGTCGACCATCGTGGGAGGCGGTGCACGTGGCGGCCAAAGGCTCGAAACACCGGCAAGCCCGGGCCGCCGGCGCCGGGACCAAGGTCGGCCAGCGCTCCGATCGGTTGCCCCGCGCGCTGTACGAGCAGGAGCTGCTGCGCCTGCAGGCCGAGCTGGTCACCCTGCAGGAGTGGGTCAAGCGGGAAGGCGTCCGGCTGGTGATCGTCTTCGAGGGGCGTGACGCCGCGGGCAAAGGCAGTGCCATCAAGCGGGTGGCGGAGTACCTGAACCCGCGGACGGCGCGCGTCGTCGCTTTGCCGGCGCCGACCGAGCGGGAACGCACTGAGTGGTATTTCGAGCGCTACGTCGAGCATCTGCCCGCAGCCGGAGAGATGGTGCTGTTCGATCGCAGCTGGTACAACCGGGCCGGAGTCGAGCGGGTGATGGGCTTCTGCACCCAGGATGAGTACCGCCGCTTCCTGCACCAGTGCCCCATCGTGGAGCGCCTGCTGGTCGAGGACGGGATACTGCTGCGCAAGTACTGGTTCTCGGTCAGCGACGCCGAGCAGCAACGCCGGTTCCGTGGCCGCCTGGACGACCCGATGCGGCGGTGGAAGCTGTCGCCGATGGATCTGGAGTCGATCACCCGCTGGGAGGACTACTCCCGCGCCAAGGACGAGATGTTCGTGCACACCGACATCCCGGAGGCGCCCTGGTACGTCGTGGACAGCGAGGACAAACGCCGAGCCCGGATCAACTTGATCGCCCACCTGCTGTCGACGATCCCCTACGACCCGGTGCAACCGGCGCCCCTGCAGCTGCCGCCACGGCCGCCCTCGCGCGGCTACCAGCGGCCGCCGCCCGAGACCCAGACCATCGTGCCCGACCACGCCGCAGCGTTGCTCCAGTCCCACTGACGCGATACCCGTAGCGCTCGTCGTCGGAAACACTGACGGCTAATACTCGCGGTAGGGCCAAGGCCATGGTGACCTTCCCAAGTCGCCGCGGCGATCGCCCGATCAGCCCAGCGGTTTGGCGGTAAGGGGACCTTCGAGGCGGCTGACCAAATCCACCACGATCGCGAATCGCACCGGTGACTCGACTGCTGATCGACGCCTACCCGCTCGACCTCGCGCCCGACGCAGTCGGCAATGTGCCGACCCCGATGGGGCGACGTCGCCATATATTGCCGAACATGAGCTTTCGCACCCTCACGAATAGACCAACCGCATGAACAAGGCATCGCTGGACGCCCTCGCCCGGCACCTGCTGGCCGAAGCCGAGAGCTCGTCGGCCGGGCGGGGAGCACACACCGTCTACGGTGGCCACGAGCACGTGCTGCGCCAGACGCTCATTGCCCTGCGCAAGGACGCTGAACTGTCCGAGCACGCGAATCCCGGCGAGGCCACCGTGCACGTGCTGGTCGGCCGCGTGGAACTCATCAGTCCGGTCGGCTCCTGGGAGGGCCGCCGCGGCGACCTGATCACCGTGCCGCTCTCGCGGCACGCGCTGCGGGCCCTGGAGTCCTCCGTGATCCTGCTGACCGTCGCCAAGCTCGCCGGTGAGCCGCCGCGTTCGGCCCCCGCTGCTAGCGGGACCGCCGAAGAGGTAACTGCTTGATGCGTGGCGGCGCGTCGTTTCGCTGATGGGTCGAGGCACCTGACCGACGAGTGGCCGGGGGGTGAAGGT
>JALZBL010000439.1 GCA_030947395.1 Actinomycetota bacterium
CGATCTGGTCTCGGACACCCTGGCCGGACTGGAACCCCTGGCCGCCGCCCAGCTGGTGCGCCTCGACGGCCACGCGGCGGTGCCGGTCGTCGTCGTGGGCGACGGGCGCGAGCTGAACCGGGCGGTAACCAACCTGGTGGTCAACGCGGTGCGCCACACCCCGGAGAACGGCAGGGTCCGAATCGATGTGTCCGCCGATCCGGGCGCCGGCGGTCGAGGTAGCGCCGAGGTGTCGGTGACCGACGAGTGTGGCGGCATCCCGGCCGAGGACCTGGCCCGGCTCTTCGACGTCGGCTTCCGCGGCGAACCGGCCCGCACCCCCGACGCGACGGTGCCCGGCGGGGCCGGCCTGGGGTTGGCCATCACCCGCGGCATCGTGGAGGCCCACGACGGGTCGGTCACGGTGGCCAACGTCGACGGTGGGTGCCGGTTCACGCTGCGGCTCCCGCTCGCCGCCTGAAGCCGCCGTCGGCCCGGCCGGCCCGGCTGGCTCGGTACCGACGCGGCCTGGGCAACGGTTCAGCGCCCGCCGCGCGCCAGTTCGGCCATCCCGGCGGCGAAATCGATCCGGGGTGACCAGGCGAGTTCGGTCCGGATGCGCGTCGAGTCGGCGGTGATGTGCCGGACGTCGCCGAGGCGGTACTCGCCGGTGACCACCGGGTTCGGACCGCCGGTGGCCCGGGCCAGCGCGGTGGCCATGTCGCCGACCGTGCGCACCTCGCCGGAGCCGACGTTGTAGGCGCGCACCGCATCCTGGTGCCGCTCGTAGGCCGCGACAGTGGCCGCGGCGACGTCGTCGACGTGGACGAAGTCGCGCCGCTGGCCGCCGTCCTCGAACACCCGCGGTGGCTCGGCGCGTCGCAGCGCCGACAGGAAGATGGCCGCCACGCCGGCGTAGGGCGTGTCTCGCGGCAGGCCGAGGCCGTAGACGTTGTGGTAGCGCAGCAGCGCCGCGCTGGCGCCGGTGGCCCGGGCCCAGGCGGAGCTGAAGTGCTCCTGCGCGACCTTGCTGGCCGCGTAGGCGTTGCGCGGGTCCACCGGAGCGTCCTCGTTCACCAGCGTCGGCGCCAGCGGACGTCCGCACCGCGGGCAGGGCGGCTCGAACCGGCCGGCCGCCAGTTCACCCGTTGCTCGCGGCGCCGGCGCCAGCTCGCCGTGTTCCGGGCACCGGCCGAGGCCCTCGCCGTAGGCGACCATCGACGACGCCAGCACCAGCCGCCCGACCCCGGCCCGGGCGAGGGCGGCGAGCAGCACCGCAGTCCCGCGATCGTTGGAGTCGGCGTAGTCGGGCAGGTCGGACACGTCGACCCCGAGGCCGACCTTGGCCGCCAGATGGATGACGCCGTCGACCCCGTCGAGCGCGGCGTCCACCCGCGGGGAGTCGCGGACGTCGGCGCGCACCAGCTCGACGCCGGCGGGCAGCTGCGGCGTCCGGCCGTGGTGGACATCCGCGCGCAGCGAATCGAGCACCCGCACGTCGTGCCCGGCCTCGAGCAGCGCGGCCACCACGCAGGACCCGATGAAGCCGGCGCCACCGGTCACCAGGACGGTCACGGCAGCGCGAAGGGCGGCGTCACGCCGTCGTACACCGACGCGCACGCGCAACCGTCCTGAGTGGGAGGGAGCGCGCCGACGGTGGCCATCAGCACCGCGCGCAGCCGGGGGAGGTTGGCCGCGAACTGCTCCAGCACCTCGGCGTGGGTGACCCCGTGGCCGGAGTCCACGCCGGCGTCGAGGTCGGTGACCAGCGCGACCGTCGTGTAACACAGGGCCAGCTCGCGGGCCAACGCGGCCTCCGGCATCGCGGTCATCCCGATGACCGACCAGCCGTGGGCCTGGAACTCCAGCGATTCGGCCCGCGAGGAGAACCGGGGACCGTTGACCACGACCAGCGCGCCACCGTCGACCAGCGCCGCGCCGAGCGAGCCGGCGCCGCGTTGCGCGGCCGAGCGGCCTCGCGGGCAGAACGGGTCGGCGAAGGAGACGTGGGCGACCCCGCGCTCGCTGTCGTTGTAGGTCCACGGCCGGCCCTGGGTGCGGTCGACGATCTGATCCGGGGCCACCATGGTGCCGGCCCCCTGATCGGCCCGCAGGGAGCCCACCGCGGACAGCGACACCACCTGCCGCACGCCCAGTGCGCGCAGGGCCCACAGGTTCGCGCGGTACGGCACG
>JALZBL010000440.1 GCA_030947395.1 Actinomycetota bacterium
TGGGACGGCACGTGCCGCCACGCCTGGACGGTGATCCCGGTCACCTCGACGACGCAGTCGGTGGCGAGGACACCGAGCAGCCAGGCCCGCGCCCGCGGGCCGAGGATGAGGTAGGTCGTCACCCGGGCGACGGCCATGAGGGTGAGCCCGAAGGAGATCCCGAAGGTGGTCGGCTTGCGCCACGACACCGGGCCGTCCCAGGGCCCGCCCCGGACGGCGAAGACGCCGAGGTGGAACAGGCCCGAGACGACCAGGGCGGCCCCGACGAGGGAACAGACCCGTTCGATCGGCCGGCTCCCCGCCCGCCACGGCGCCCGCCGCGCACCCGGGCGCCGCGGCTCTGTCGACGACCGGGTGGTCACGATCGGGGCGCCCGGGTCGACCTTGACCCCTCCGGCCCGTCGTCCAGCCGCCACCGACCTGACCGCCGGACCACCACGGGGGCGCCCCACAAGCCCTCCGTCGTCGCTCATCGGACGGATGGCGGGGCCACGGCGAAGGGTGGCGTGCCAGCGAGCTTGCCGCCGTCGACGACCAGCGTGGCGCCGGTGATGAAGCCGGCGGCGTCCGAGCACAACCAGACGACGGCGGCGGCGATCTCCTCGGGGGCCCCGACCCGGCCCATCGGCATGGCGGCCGCGGCCGCCCGCTGCCCGTCGGCTCCGGCTCGCCGGAGCCTGTCGGTGAAGATCGGCCCTGGTGCCACGGCGTTGACTCGGACCCCCGCCTCGGCATAGTCGAGCGCGGCCACCTTGGTGAGACCCTCGAGCCCGTGCTTCGTGGTGACGTACGCCGCCAGCCCGGCGACCGCCTGGTGGCCGGCGGTCGAGGACATGTTGACGATGGCCCCGCCACCGGCCGCCACCATGGCGGGAATCTCGTACTTCATGGCGACGAACATCCCGCGGAGGTTCACCGCGAAGGCCGAGTCGAAGTCGGCGACGGCGACGTCGGCCAGGGCCATGGGGCGGTGCCCACCCCCGGCGGCGTTGTTGCACGCCAGATCGAGGCGGCCGAACTCGGCGACGGTACGCTTCACCGACCAGGCGACGGCTGCGTCGTCGCAGACGTCGGTCGGTACCGCGATCGCCCTGCCGCCCCTGTCGACCAGCTCGCCGGCCAGGCGTTCGAGCCCGGATGCATCTCTCGCCGCAAGAACGACGGCCGCGCCCGCCGCCGAGAACGCCCGGGCAACAGCGGCGCCGATGCCGCGACTGGCCCCGGTGATCAGGGCGACCTTTCCGTCGAGCCGGAGAGGGGAATCGGACGGCGGTTCAGGCATGGGTCACTCCGTGGTCGGATGCGACGGCGGGGCGTGGCGCCGCCTCGCCGGCGGCTGGGTCGGCGACGTTGTCGCAGAGCTGACCCAGCAGCCGCGCCAGCGTGGCGACCTCCTCCTCGGCCAGGCCGGCGCGGAGGCGCCGGTCGAACGCCTCCACCGCCCGGCGCAGGTGATGGAACCGGGCGTCGCCCTCCTCGGTGAGCTCGACCCGATGGACCCGCCGGTTCTCGGGATCGCGGCGTCTGGTGACCAGTCCGGCGGACTCCATGCGGTTGAGATGGTGGGTGAGGGTCGCGCTCTCGATCCCGATCACCGCCGCCAGCTCCCGCTGCATGCCGTGGTGCTGCGCCTTGAGCGACACCAGCACCAGCCAGGTCGACAGCGATCCGCCCACCTCCACGAGCGCGTCGTCCAGTGCGGCGCTGACAGTCTTGGCCGTGCGGGCCAGTCGCAGTCCGATCGGTTCGGTACGGGGCGGCCCGCGGCGCGTGGTCATGAGGGGTTCACCTTCGGGGCCGCTGATCGGTCTCACCGGCCTAACCTTAGAGATCGAACGGTTCGAGGTCAATGCGTTTCTGGGACCGGACCGTCGACCAGGTGGATCCCCGACCGGCGGCGGTCGGGATAGGCCTCGTTCATACGCCGATGTCCGTGTCGGCGCATGTCAGCGACGTTCGCGCCACCGAACTGGGACGATCTCGAGATGCCGCTTCCTCCCGCCGTGGGTGCGGTGACGGATCCGCCCGGACGCGGGACCCGCGAAAGGGGGGTGGGGATCGCCGGTGCCACGGCCCGGTGGGCCGCCCGGGCGGCGGGCGTCGTCGGCGGGGCCTATGCCGCGGTCAGCGTCTACTGGGGCCTGGGGGGTACCCGGCTCCTGGAC
>JALZBL010000441.1 GCA_030947395.1 Actinomycetota bacterium
GCGACGGACTGCTCGTGGTGACCCGCACTGATCTGGCCGACCCCCGCCCGGCGCTCGACGTGGCCGGCCAGCGGCTGGCCCGCAGCTCGCTCGGCGCGGTCGAAGCGGTCGCCGTGTCCGCCGCGACCGGTGCCGGCCTCGACGGCTTGCGGACGGCGCTGGGCCGGCTGGTCGACGCCCTGCCCAGGCCGGTGATCGAGGGTCGGGTGCGGTTCTGGATCGACCGCAGCTTCTCCGTGCGCGGCGCCGGCACGGTGGTGACCGGCACCCTCGGGGCGGGCACCCTGCGCGTGGGCGATCAGCTCGAGTTGAACGGCCGGGCGGTGACCATCCGCGGGCTGGAGGAGACCGGGCGCCGCCAGCCGGCCACCTCGGCGGTCGCGCGGGTGGGCGTAAACCTGCGCGGAATCGGCCGCGACGACGTGCGCCGGGGCGACGTCCTGGTCACACCCGACCGCTGGCCGAGCACCACCCAGCTCGACGTCCGGATGAGCGTGGACCCCCGCGAACTACCCGGCGACGTCGTCCTGCACGTCGGCACCGCCGCCCTCGCCGTCCACGTCCGTCCCCTCGACGCGCGGCTGGCCCGGCTGACCCTGCCGACTGCGCTTCCGCTGGTCCGCGGCGATCGGGCGATGCTGCGCGATCCCGGTCGTCAGGCGGTGGCCGCCGGCTTGGAGGTCCTCGATGTCGACCCACCGGAGCTGCGCCGGCGCGGTGCGGCGGTGCGGCGCGCCGCTGAACTCACCGACGCGGGCGCTGACCCGGTCGAGGAGGTGCGCCGGCGCGGGGCGGTTCGGCGGGCTGACCTGCTGCGCCTCGGGGTGGCCGTGGCGCAGCTGGGCTCCACTTCAGCCGTCGTGGTCGTGGGGGAGTGGCTGGTCGCTGACGCGACGTGGTCCGATTGGGCAGTGCAGCTGCGGGCTGCGGTGGACCGTCGCGCGGCCGAGCAGCCGCTGCAGCCCGGCCTGACTCACGAGGCCGCCCGCCGTGCGCTCGGCCTGCCCAGCCGCGACCTGCTGCCGGCGCTGGTCGGGGCCGCCGGTCTGGAGCAGCGCGAAGGCCGGGTGATCGGTCCGGACAGCACTACTAACCTCGGACGGGCCGAACCGGCACTGCGCCGCCTCGAGGCCCGGCTGGCGCAGTTCCCGTTCGACGCGCCGACCGTTGGCGACCTCGACGGGCTGGGCCTCGGCCGCCGGGAGATCGCCGCCGCGATCGCGTTGGGCCGGCTGGTCAGAGTGGGGGGAGTGCTGCTCGCCCCGGACGCCCCGGCCCGCGCCGCGCGCATCCTCGCCGACCTGCCCCAGCCGTTCACCACCAGCGCCGCCCGGCAGGCGCTGGGCTCCACCCGGCGCACGGTGATCCCGCTGCTCGAGCATCTCGACGGCCTCGGCGCGACCGTGCGCCTCGACGCCGGTCGGCGGCGCGTCGCCGGCTGAGCGCACCCCATCGGATCATGACCGGAGGCCGGTCGGGCGACCGATTGATGGGAGTCCGGGCGAGGCACGGCAACTCCGCGAGTCACGGCGAGTCACGGCGAGTCACGGCGAGTCAGGGCGAGTCAGGGCGAGTCGCGCGGTGGAGGTCACCGGCAACTTCAGCCAACCGATCGAGCATCGGCTGCTGACCGGCGATGAGGCGGCGGCCGGCGTCCTCCAGTCCGAACCAGGCCATCCGGTCGATCTCGGGGAATTGCTGCATCCGCCCGGAGCGGGGCGGCCACTCCAGGCGAAACGTACCGGGTGTGATCGTGCTCGGGTCCAGGTCGGCCTCGAGCGCCCACACCGTGACCCGCTTGCTGTTCTTCTGCACGACCTCACCGAGGGGAACGAGCGGACCGGCCGGGACCGGCAGGCCCAGCTCCTCGGTGAATTCCCGGCGCGCGGCCGCCAGCGCATCTTCGTCCTCGCCGTACTCCCCCTTGGGGACCGACCAGGCGCCGGTATCGCGCCCGGCCCAGTACGGCCCGCCGCTGTGGCCGAGCAGCACCTCGACGCTGAATGCGCCCCGGCGGAACAGGAGGATGCCTGCGCTGCGCCGCCCGCTCACCGTTGCCGCCCGCTCACCGTTGCCGCCCGCTCACCGTTGCCGCCCACCGACCGTTGCCGCCCGCTCACCATCGTTGCCCACTGACGGGGACCGGTTGGATAGCATGCTGCACC
>JALZBL010000442.1 GCA_030947395.1 Actinomycetota bacterium
CGAAGCGACCACGGCTCCCGTGCGACGGTCGGTGCAGGTCCGCAGCACGGCGAGGGCGTCGCGGGAACGTTCGGGATGATGGCGTGGCAACCGGGCCGACCCGAGGATGGCGTCGTGCTCCGCTTCGGTGGAGGCGAGACGGTCCACGAGCTCGGCCTCGTCGACGGGGTCAACGTCGGCGCCGACGACGACGGCGAGCACCGACCAGCGCTGCGGTTCGACCGCCAAGGCGACGCGGAGCCAGCGGCCGTCGTCGGTGGAGCCCGTCGCCGCCGACGCCCACACGTCGGTGTCGGCGAGGGTCGACCTCATCGCCGACCATGGCCCCCACGGCCCGTCGAAGCCCCCGAGCGCCAACTCGTGGGTCAGCACGAGCGGGTTGCGGCCCGGCGCACGCACAGCTCGCACCAGTGCCTCAGCGCCCCCGATGCCCACGAGACCGTCCCAGCACTCGACCCGAGCCCCGCTCCGGTGGCGCAGCACCGTGTGCGCCGTCGGCCCGGCCGGCAACTGGGAACGACTGACCATGCGGACGTCGGCCCACCGGGCCGCGGCGCCGCCGGGATCGAGCAGCGACCACAACAGGGGTGGAGAGTCGACCTCCGGCGCGCACCACCAGTCGATCTGGCCGTCGGGGCGGAGGAGCGCGGTCGACCGCCCGTCGCCAAGCAGCCGATGGGCGGCGATCGACGGGTCGGCGTCTCCGTCGGTCACGAACGGTGGAGCACGGCTCGCAACGCCACCCGCGCCTCGGGCACCACCTGAGGCAAGGCGGCCACGTTGGCCGCCGCCGCCAGCAGGCACCAGAAACAGAACCGCCGATGCTTGGTGGCCTGCTCGAGGGTCAAGAAGACACCGCCGGCGGCGTCGACCACCACTTTGGCGGCCATGGCGAGCGGCACCCACGGATGCTCCTCTGCCCGGCGGCGCGGGCCCATCCCGGCGAGCACCAGCGTGATGGCCTGACTGGCCAAGCCAAGGGACGCGTCCGGAGTGTGCAGGTACTGGTATGCCTCACCCGAAGCGTCGACCTCGTCGGCGCCCAGGCCGGGCAAGGGCGGCTCTGGCAGATGGCGCACCAGGCCGTGCTGGTAGGCGGCCACGACGCCGAGCGCCCCCATGGCCCCCAACGAGAGGCCGGCCAGCCGCCGGCGCCGGTCGAGCAGCTCACCGCTCCCGCGTCGAAGGTCGTCGCTGACCGCCTCGGCGGCAGGCGAGGTGGCGCGCCCGATCCCGCCGCTCTCGGGACGCACGTCCTTCGCCGGGGGCCCGGCCGGACGCTTCCTCACCCGGCCGTCCGCCCTACGACAACCCGGCGACCACCCACTGCCATCTCGGCAGTCTCGCAGACGCGCCGAGCTCAGGAAGGCAGACGGGAACGGCAACGGACAGGATCGGCGTCCACGCTCCGGAGATGTCCGTGCAACCACAGCCGTTCTGGCCACTTCCGGTGGACCCGTGGCCGAGTCGGCGTCCTGGGCGAGAAGCCGGGGAGGACGATTTGAACCCTCGACCTCCTGGCGGACCCGCCGGTTCCAATGCTTGGTGCCGACTTCTTACCGGCGCGGTCGCCGCAGGTCGTCGTTGTAGCTGCAGCCATTCAGGCTGGGTGGTGGGCGAGCTCGAGGTGTAACCCCAGCCGGCCGTCGCGGAACTCCGCCGAGCCGACACCGGTGCCGAGCGTGAGCACCAGCTCAAGCCCCTCACCGGAGATGACGCCGGCGCCCTGCGCGTCGCCGTCGTTGGCTGACCCGCACCGGCGCCTGGAGCTCGTCGCGTAGAGCGGCGGCCAGATCGAGCCCGGCCCCTCGCCGTCGCGGTCGCGCACGGTGGCCTTGAGACCGGACCCGCCGATGTCGATCACCAGCGAGCGCAGCGACCGGTCAGCGGCATCCATCGCCCAGCACCGTAGGCCTGAACGCCGGCGCGTCGGCCAGCGGCGCAACGTCCGCCCCAACCAGCAGCACAGCCCTTGCCCACGCGGGGCCGGCTACGAGAGAAGGTCCAGTTGCCCAACCGTGTCCCACCGGAACCGCCGCGGCTCGTGACCACGATCATCGTCGGCCTCGATGGGTCCCCAGGCTCGCAGCGAGCCGCGAAGTGGGTGGCCGACCGCGGCCCTGGTCTCGATGCGAAGGTGATCGCGGTGTTCGTCGAA
>JALZBL010000443.1 GCA_030947395.1 Actinomycetota bacterium
TTCGGGTGGGTAGCGCCAAGGCCGGATGGCGCCCTACCGCGCCCGCCGGAAGGGGCTCCCGGGTCGACACTTCGAGCCAGGGCCGAGATCCGAGAGCGATCGGAAGGCCCGTCCAATGCCCCGTGTGACCACGCTGATCTCGCTGCCCGCAGCCGCGGTGCTTGTCTGCATGAGCTTGGCCGGAGCGGCCGTCGCGGCTGCCCGCATCCCGACCACGACCGATCCGGCGCCCGCCGCCGCCGGGTGGCTCGCCCAGCAGTTCGACGACCACTTCGAGTCGTCCGGGTTCTTCGACGGGGGCGCCACCGCGGACGCGATCTTCGCACTCGCCGCGTCCAAGACCGGGACGACCAAGATCGGCTCGGCGATCTCCTATTTCCGGGTGCACCTCAACGACTACACGTCGATCAACGACACCAGCGGCAAGCCCGGCCCCTTCGACGGCTCGCTGGCCAAGGCCGCGGTCGCGGTGATCGTCGCCGGCGCGGACCCTACCCATTTCGGCGGGCACAACCTGCTCCGAGCCCTCCACGACGACCAGTGCGTCGGCGTCTCCGGCGACCCACAGCACCCCGCTGTGCCGACCTGCCCGGCACCCGGCGCGGCCCGCAACATCTTCTCCTCCATCTCCGAGTCGTTCGCGATCATCGCCGAGTCGCGCGGCGGCGCAGGCGATGCCCCGGACGCCGCCGCCCGCGCTTACTTCCTGTCGCTGCAGTGCCGGGACGGCGGCTTCACCTCGCAACCAACCGGCGTGCGCTGCGCCTCGGACGTGGACGCCACCGGTTATGCCGTCGCGGCCCTGGTCGCGCTCGGCGGCCAACGGCCGCAGGTGAGTACGGCGGCCGACTGGCTGGTCTCGCAACGCAAGCCGGCCGGTTACTGGGTGAGCAACGGCGGCGCGAACGTCGACTCGACCGGCCTCGCCGCCTCGGCGCTGGCCGCTGCCGGGCGTGATACGTCCAGCTCGCAAATCTGGCTGCGTGGTCAGCAGGTCACGACCGGCCCGACCACCGGCCCGGGCGCGTCACGCGGCGCACTGAAGTACCAGGGCGTCTTCGACCCGGCCGCGTCGATCAAGGCGACTGCCGACGGACTGCTCGGGCTCGCCCGCAGGGCGTCGCTGGCGACGTTGACCACAGCAGGCGCGACGCCGGGGACGCGGGTGCTGGCCCTCCCGCAACCGGGACTGAGCGGATCGTCCGTACGGCAGGGCGCTCCGCTGACCGTCACTGGCCGCGGGTTCCAGGCCGGCGAGCCGGTTCGCGCCACGTTCGCCGCGTCGTCGGCAGTGCTGGCGCGCGCGACCGCGGCCAAGACCGGCACCGCGACGCTGCGCTTCGGGGTGCCGCCCGGCACGCGGACGGGCAGCCACACTGTCGTGCTCACCGGCCGCACCTCCGGGCTGACCAGCGCGGCCGGGTTCACGGTCACGCGCGCGCCGGTCGCGGCGACCTCGCCCGTCCCGGGTTCGCTGCCCACTACCGTCGCTCCGCCCACTACCGTCGCGCCGCCGCGCCTGGCCGACACCGGGCGGGACGGGCGGACCATCGCGGTCGAGATCGCGATCGGCCTGGCCTGCCTGGTGGTGGGCTGCGTCGCGACGCTCGCCGGACGCCGCCGACACCGATGAGCTCGCGCATCGTCCGAGTGATCGCCGCGGCCGCTCTGGGGGGCGCGGCAGTGGTCTCGGCTCCGGCCTCCCCCGCCTCGGCCGTGCCGATGCACGTCGCGATCGTGGTCGCCGGCATCGGTACGGCCTGCGTGCCGGCTGGCGGCACCGGGCTCGACGTGCTCAACTCGCGCTACACCTTGCGGGTCGGCGGCCCGGGTCCGTACGCGGGCTTCGTCCTCACCATCGACGGAATCGGGACGACGCGCCCGGACAACACGCACTACTGGTCGTACTGGCACGACACCGGGGCGGGCTGGCAGTACAGCAGCAGCGGCGCGGGCTCGTACCACCCCGCCGCCGGGACGGTGGAAGGCTGGTCATTCGTGAACGGCACGTCGAGCGCCAGCCAGCCACCGCGGTACCGCTACGCGGCGATCTGCGGCAGCGCCGACCCGCACCCGAGCACCAGCGCCGCGACGTCCCGCCCACCACCCCGGCCCCGGCCGACGCACTCCGCATCCACGCATGCGACGACATCGACC
>JALZBL010000444.1 GCA_030947395.1 Actinomycetota bacterium
GCCAGGCGGTCGGTCCGCCGGGCCCTCAATCGGGTAAAGCACTCATCGCTGGCGCTTCATCGAGGGCTCATCGCTGTCTTCTCACTTCCGTGACGGACCGCCGGGTCGCTGGGCGGGCCAGGGAGCGTGGGCGGCGGGGCTGGCGGGGCGCGGTCGGCGATCACGGCTGGCATGACCGCCTGGGTGTCGAGCGGCCCGGGCACCCGCAGGGCCCGGGTGAACGCCCGGCGGCGAACGGCGAGTTCCGCGCACTCCGGGACGGGATGCAACCACGCACCTCTACCCGGAGCCCGTCGGGCCGGATCGGCGACGACCGCCCAGCTGGTGGGTGGATCGCCGACGCCAACCGCGACGACGCGCAACAACTCCTCGGCCGAAGATCGACGGCGACACCCGACACACGTCCGCTCGACTACGTGGACCATGGTGGGCGCCGTCCGAGGTCGACAGCCATGGGCAGTCTACTCCCCCGCCGGCGGGAAACCGGAGCCCTCGCTGCGCCCGGCCGGCGTTACCGGACGCTCGGAGTGGATGGTCGGCGCACTCTCGGCGTCAGGCTCGGAATCCGGCTCGGCATCAGGGTCAGCGTCAGGCTGGGACTCCGGCTCGGCGTCACTGTGGATGTCGATGCGCCAGCCGGTCAGCCGCGCGGCGAGCCGGGCATTCTGGCCCTCCCGGCCGATGGCCAGGGACAGCTGGTAGTCGGGGACGACGACCCGTGCCGCCCGGGCCACCGCGTCCACCACGGTCACTTCCTCCACGTGGGCGGGGCTCAACGCGTTCCCGACGAAGGTGGCGGGGTCGTCGTCGAAGTCGATGATGTCGATCTTCTCCCCGTGCAGCTCGGCCACGACGTTGCGCACCCGCTGGCCCATCGGCCCGATGCAGGCGCCCTTGGCGTTGAGGCCGGGGGTGGTGGCTCGTACCGCGATCTTGGACCGGTGCCCGGCCTCGCGCGCCACCGCGGTGATTTCCACGCTGCCGTCGGCGACCTCCGGGACCTCGAGCGCGAACAGCTTGCGGACCAGATTGGGGTGCGTGCGGCTCAGTGTCACCTGCATTCCGCGCAGCGTCCGCGTCACGCTGAGGACGTAGCACTTCAGCCGCGCCCCGTGGGTGTACACCTCGCCGTGCACCTGCTCCGACTGGGGTAGCACCGCCTCCACCGAGCCGACGTCGAGCACCACCACCCCCCGCGCCGCGGCCTGGGCGTCGGCGCTGACCACCGCGGTGACGACGTCGCCTTCGCGCCCGGCGAAGTCGCCGTAGGCCTGGTCGTGCTCGGCGTCGCGCAGGCGCTGCAAGATCACCTGACGCGCGGTGGTCGCGGCTACGCGCCCGAAGTCCAGCGGCGTGTCGTCGAACTCCTCGACCAGCTCCCCCGAGGGGTCGAGCTCGGCGGCGATTACCCGTACCTCGCCGGTGCGCCGGTCCAGTTCGATGCGCGCGTGTGGCATCGGGTGGGACGTGTGCTTGTAGGCCACCAGCAGAGCCTGCTCGATGGTGTCGATAACCGTGTCGAACGGGATCTCCTTCTCCCGCTCGATGCTGCGCAGGGCGGCGATGTCGACCGAGACCACGCGATCAGCCCTCTTCCCGGTCGACGGGGAAGTGATCTTCGGCGGATCGCTCGTCATCAGTCGCCGAGCGCGGCCGCCCGAACTCGACCTGCACCCGACCCGGGCCGAGGTCGCTCAGCGGCACCTCGCGCCGGGCTCCGTCGACCTCCAGGTGCACCGTGTCCTCGGCGACGGCCAGGACGCGCCCGGTGGTCGGGTCACCGCGTACGTCGGTCTCGACCAGCCGCCCGACGTTGCGGCGCCAGTGCCGTCGCTCAGTCAGCGGGCGGTCCACGCCGGGTGAGCTCACCTCGAGGACGAACGGCGTGTCGAACGGGTCGTCGCGGTCCAGCTCGTCGCCGATCGCCCGGCTGATCCGGGCAATGGCGTCCAGATCGACCCCGTCGTCGTGGTCGACGGTGATGCGGGCCAGCGTGCGCCGGCCGACGCGCGCGAGCGACAGCGAATCCAGCTCGTAACCCAACCCGGCGACCACGGGGCCGAGTTGCTCGGTTAACTGGGTGCGTTGACGATCGAGTAGAGACATCGTCGCTGCGACTCCTTCGCCGGTGCAGTCGGGCCGTGTGCAGTTGGGT
>JALZBL010000112.1 GCA_030947395.1 Actinomycetota bacterium
ACCGATTCGCGGGCTCGACCAGCTCGCCTCGCTGGTGGAGGCCTTCGGACCCGGACTACGACGACGACTCGGGGTACTGGCCGACCATCTCGTGCCCGGCAGCAAGGAGAGCCGCCTCGTCGCCGCCATCACCTCGCCGCACGTGCACATCACCGGCCACTCCTACGTCGACATCTGGCAGGCGGTGAAACCCACCGCGCTCGGCATCTCGCGCTGGCCGGACGTGCCCCGCGGGCAGTCCTGGAAGGAGGGCGTCGCCCGGGCCCTCGGCTACCGCGAGCCGCGCGAGCTCTGGCGGCAGGTGCTGACCGCGGTGTCGTCCTACGCCGACGTCGAGGTCCCACTGCTGCGCGCGGTGGAAGAACTCATCGATTTCGTGGATCAGCCGGCCGCGGTCGAGCCCGACACCTCGCCGCAATAGGCCAGAAGCGCTTGGGACAGGCTGGTTCGCTCCGGCCGGCCGGCGCGCGGCAGTCGGGGATTTGTCCCGCCGGGTGAATCGATCACCGTGCCAAGATGGATGACGTGGATGCGTGGCTGGTCTGGCTCATCATCGCCGGTGTGCTGGCCGGAGCCGAGATCGTTTCGATCGATCTCGTCCTCATCATGCTGGCCGGCGGGGCCGCCGCGGCTTCGGCCGCTGCCGCCATGGGAGCGCCGGCCTCGGTCCAGGTGCTGGTCGCGATCGTGGTCAGTACCGGGCTGCTGGTCGGCGTCCGGCCGGTGGCCAAGCGTCATCTGACCGCGCCGTCGTCGATCGACAACTCGGCCGCCCTGGTCGGCCGGCAGGCCGTCGTGCTCGAGGCGGTCAGTGCGCACGGTGGCATGGTCAAGCTCAACGGCGGCCAGTGGTCGGCGCGGGCGTTCGACCAGCGCCAGCTCATCGCCGCCGGTGCCACGGTCACCGTGATGGAGATCAACGGCGCGACCGCGGTGGTCTGGGACGGGCCGTGACGACCGTCGCGCCATCCGTCCCGGCCTTGGGAGATCTGAGGAGAGGAACCCGTTCATGAGCGTAGGTCTTATTGCCCTGCTGGTCGTACTGGCCCTCGTCGTGCTGCTGCTGGGCCGCAGTGTGCGAATCGTGCCCCAGGCTCGAGCCGCGGTAATCGAGCGACTCGGGCGCTACGTGCGCACCGCCGGTCCTGGGCTTACCGTGCTGGTGCCTTTCGTGGATCGGATGCGCCCGCTGATGGATCTGCGCGAGCAGGTGGTCTCCTTCCCGCCGCAGCCGGTTATCACCTCGGACAACCTCACCGTGGCGATCGACTCGGTCATCTACTTCCAGGTGACGGACCCGCGCTCGGCCAGTTACGAGATCCAGAACTACATCCAGGCCGTGGAGCAGCTGACCATCACCACCCTGCGCAACGTGGTCGGCTCGCTGAACCTGGAGCAGGCGCTGACCAGTCGCGATGCGATCAACACCCAGCTGCGGGTGGTGCTCGACGAGGCCACCGGTCCGTGGGGTATCCGGGTGGCCCGGGTCGAGATCAAGGCGATCGACCCACCGCCGTCCATTCGTGACGCGATGGAGCAGCAGATGCGCGCCGACCGCAACAAGCGGGCGATCATCCTGCAGGCCGAGGGTCAACGGGAGTCCTCGATCAAGAGCGCCGAGGGCCAGAAGGCGTCGCAGATCCTCGAGGCCGAGGGCCAGAAGCAGGCGGTGATCCTCGCCGCCGAGGCCGAGCGGCAGTCACGCATCCTGCGGGCCGAGGGCGACCGCGCGGCCCGGTTCTTGACCGCCCAGGGCCAGGCCAAGGCGATCGAGACCACCTTCGCCGCCATCCATGACTCGAAACCCGATCCGGCGGTGATGGCCTACCAGTACCTGCAGACGTTGCCGCAGATCGCCCAGGGCGACGCCAACAAGATGTGGATCGTGCCGAGTGAGTACGGCAAGGCCCTCGAAGGCCTCGGCCGGCTCGCCGCGCCGAGTGAGGAGGGCCACGACGCCCCGTCGTGGATGCAGGTCGGCGACGGCGGCGAACGGACCGCCGACAAGATCGACACCGACGGCTGGTTCGACTCCAACCTGCCGCCGGCGGCCGATCTGCCCGAGCGGGCCAACCTGCGGGCCTCCGACAGTGACCCCGCCACGCAGGAGGCCCACGACGCCCTGGCCATCGGGCCCGCGTTGACGTCGGGCCGGCCGGACTTCGACTCCGGGGCCGGCTTGCCGCAGCGCAATCACAACGGGGGCTCGAGCCCGTCGGCAGGCCCTGGCGGGTCGCCCGGTGGGCCGTCCGGCGACCCCACGCCGGCGCCGGGCGCCAGTGATCCGGCGCCGGCGGCCGCCAGTGATCCGGCGCCGGGATATCCGGCCGGCGACCCCTGGATCCAGGGCGACCCACCGCGCTAGTACTCGGCGGGTCGCATCGCCGTCCGGCGGGTCACATCGGCCATCCGGGCGGCCGGTTCGCCGCCCGGCGTGGACTCAGAATCCGGTGGCCAGCCACGGTTGCAGGGCAGTTATGAACATGGCGTCGGCTCGATTGACCGCGCCCGGAGTGAGTTCGTCCACTCTTCCGGCGATCTGCTGGGTCCGCAGGGACGGCAGGCCGAGGTAGACCGAGGCCAGCGCGCGCTGGGAGAGCCGCAGATCGGGTGACTCCTGCGGCGCCCGCCGGCACGATGCCCCCTCCGGCCCACCCTCGAGAAGGAAGCGGCCGGCGCCGTAACCGCCGACCTCGGCGTCAACGACGTCGAGCACGAGACGGCCCTGCACCGCGTAACGACGCGCGACCAACGCTGCCGGTACGTCGAGCAATCGCACCCACACCGCGTCGATGATCGACTCGGTCCGCAGGCAGCGGCCGTCGGCCAAGAGGTGGCGGATCGGCTCGTCCGGCGGCCGGGACGTGAGCCTCGCGGTGTCGACGACGTCCATGCTCAGCAGGTAACCCCACAGCGCGGTATAGGCCTCCTGGCTGGCCGCGAAGAGGTCGTCGACCACGACCGCGCCACCGCGGTCGAAGTCGAACTCACCGGTCGCACGCCACCTGAGCACGCCGTCGACGCCGGCCGGCCCCTCGTGCAGCACACCGGTAGACGCGCGAGAACCCGGCGAGCGCAGCTCCGGCGCCAGTTCGAGTGCCCAGAACTCGCTCGGGCGGTCGATCTGGCCCGCGCGCTGCCGCCGAGCCGCGTCGAACACGGTCGGCGCCACGTCGAGCATCTCCTTCGGCTCGGCCGGCCGCAGGGACCCCAGCGGGCTCACGTCGAGGCGCAGCGAGGCGGCCGGTCGCCGGCGGTCCAGGGTCCATTGGGCCCAGTTCGAAGCCGGCGCGTAGCCGAACCGGCCGTAGATGGGCCACTCGGCGGCGATCAGGATGCTGAGCGGGTCACCCCGGTCGGCCGCCGCGGCGAGGGATTCGGTCAGCATCCGCCGCAGCAGTCCCTGCCGGCGGTGGGTGGCCGAGACCGTGACGCCGGTCAACGCGTCGACCCGGGCAAGATCGCCGACGTCGCCCCCCGCACCGGGGACGGTGAAGCGCCTGGGCAGCGTTCGCAGCGTGCCCACCACCGCCGAGCCATCGAAGGCGCCCCAGGCTCGCGCGGGATCCCACGCCTGCCGCCGCCACTCGACCCAGGCCGCCGTGACGTCCTCGGGATTGCCGAGGAAGGTGACCGCCTTGGCCCGTTGCCACGTCTCGATCTCCTCGGCCTCGACCGGCCGGACCTCCACTCCGCTCATGCTCGTCACCCTGCCACGGGGGCCCAACCGGTCACCTGGGGTTTTCGTCCTATCCGCCCGCCCGCCGGCCGAGGACTGACCCCCCGGCGGTGCGCACTGGCCGGCCGCCCCATCTTCGGACGTGGCTCACCGGGTGAGCGGTCGGAAGGCGAGCTGGGTGAGCGGTGGCAAGGTCACCCCCAGCGGACGCACCCGCCCGGCCCGATCGACGACGACGATGGCGCCCGCGGCGTTCAAGACGAACAGCGAATGTCCGTCGGGGGACCAGAGGTAGGCCGCCGGGGTCTGATCGCTCGGCAGGTCGACGTTGACGGCCCGGCTGCGGCCCGAGCGCAAATCCAGCAGCCGCAGCCGCAGCCGCACGGTGCCGTCCGGACCGCCCGTCGTGACGGCGGCCACGGTTCCGTCCGCCGTTATCTGCCCCACTGGGTCGCCGTAGGACCGCCGAGCGCCCACGGATCGGCGGGCGCCGGTGTCGCGGTCGATGACCACGCTCGCGCACCGGTACCGCGCGTCGCACTCCGCGGTCAGCCAGTGCCTCGGGCCGATCGCCTGCAGTAGCCCGCTGGTGATCCGGTGGATGCCGTCGGGGCGGGCGTCGTAAACGCCGCCGGTGTCGGCGAAGAGGAGGAAACCGGCACCGTCGGGTTGGGCCTCGAAGCCCGGCACCGGCAGCGCGGTGCCCGTGGGTCGGCCGTCGAGGTCGATCAGCCGCATGGCCTTCTCATCGGGCGTCGCTACCCAGAGATGGTGGGCGTCCGGGCCGGGAAAGGCAGGACCGCCACTGAAGGTGGCCGGGTCGAGCCGGCCGACCGGGCGCCCGTCGGGAATCACGTAGCCGGGCCCCATTTCCAGCGGACGCACAATCGCCCGGTCGGCGCCGACGACGAATGACACCGGTCCGTTGCTCGTGAGCGGCGGCACGGCGGTGCGCGTAAGCGTTCCGGTGGCGAGTTCGAGGCGCACCACCACCGACGGGCCCCGCCCGAAGAGCTCCCACCCGGCGCGCGCCGGCACGAGCGGGCGCCCCAGGGCGATCACCTGCACTTCCGGCGGTGGTGGCTGGCTACTCACGCTGACCCGGGCGGTCCCAGTCGGACCCGACGCCGTGGACGGCGGTCGGACCGGTGGGACGACCGCCGCCGGCGAGTGGTCACGGCCCCGGGATACGACGATTGCCACGAGCAGAGCTGCCGCCACCGCCAGCGCCACCCACCCGCGGGCGCTGATCGGGCGCCGAGGCGGCGCCGGCTCAAGCCGGTCCTCGGTGGAGGGGGTGTCGACCAGCTCGACCTGCTCCCAGGCGTCACGGTCCCGGTCTGGGTTCCGGTCGCGGCGCCGCTCGCGTCGGTCGCGGTTCACCTCTCCATCCTGAACCCGGTGTCCATCCTGAACTGGTGCCCAGCGCTCACAACGACCCGCTCGCACCGACGCCGCCCGCGCAACGCGCGCCCCAAGGGCGGTTCAGATCCAGCTGATCCGGTCGTGCAGGTAGACGTAGCCGACGAAGCTCACCGCGTCGAGGAGGAAGTGCGCGATGAGCAGGGGGAGCACCCGGCGGGTCCGGGTGAACCACCAGCCGAAGATCAGCCCCATTACCGCGTTGCCGGCGAAGCCCCCGAAACCCTGGTAGAGGTGGTAGCTGCCGCGCAGTAGGGCTGAGGTGAGGATCGAGCGCTCGGCCGACCAGCCGAGCTGGCGCAACCGGGTCAGCAGGTAGCCGACCACGATCACTTCCTCGGCCGTCGCGTTCTGCAGGGCTGACCCGAGCAGCACGGGCAGGCGGTACCAGACGTCGGGCAGGCCGCTGGCCACGAGGTTGACGTTGGCCCCGAGCGAGTGGGCGGCGTAGACCAGGCCCAGACCCGGTAGGCCGATCAGCGCGGCGAACCCCACGCCGAGCAACACCTCCCGCCGCAACCACCGACGGTCGAAGCCGATGCCGAAGCCGGGTCCGCCGGGCGTGCGGGACAGCAGCAGCAGGGCCAGCAACGGAGCCACCACGCCGCCGAGGAGACCAACCAGCTGATAGATGAAGTCCAGCCAGGGCCGGTCGGCGACGAAGGTGCCGTTGAGGACCGCACTCTGCTGGCCGAGGGCGGTTGGCTGGGTCAATCGGTCCAGCAGGTCGACCACTGCGCGCACGCCGGACAGGCCGAGGGACACACCGAGCACGGCCAGCACCTCGAGACCGTGGTGCGGCGGCGGAGCCGGACCGGTGGTCCCCTCAGGCGCGGGATCGGTCGCCGCAGCCGGGAGGAACGGGCGACGCACGAGTCCACGCTACCGGCGAGCCGATACCGTGCTGCTCATGACGAAGACCGCCTCGGACGTCCGCTCCAGCGCGGTCGACCAGCTGGCCGACCGCTACCTCGACGCCACCGCGGCCCTGGACCCGGTGCTGGCCACGGCGATGGGCGTCGCCGGGCACGATGACGCCCTGACCGACTACTCGCCCGACGGTCACGCCGCCCGGACCGATCTCGATCGGCGCACGCTGGGCGATCTGACGTCGCTCGAGCGAGACGGATCGAGCCTGGACGCCACCGACCGGATCACCGTCGCCGCGCTGCGGGAACGGTTGCAGCTGCAGGTCGAGCGGGCCGAGGCCGGCGAGACGGCCCGG
>JALZBL010000445.1 GCA_030947395.1 Actinomycetota bacterium
CGCCGCAACCGCTCCGCCCAGGTCGTCGACGCGCGCCATCAGGGCACCGATCGCCGCCTCGATCTCGTCGGTCATCGCCTCGACGACGTAGGACCCCGCGAACGGGTCCACGGTGGCGGTGAGGTCGGTCTCGTAGGCCAGCACCTGCTGGGTGCGCAGGGCCAACCGGGCGGCCTTGGTGGTCGGCAGGGCGATCGCCTCGTCGTAGGAATTGGTGTGCAGGGACTGGGTGCCGCCGAGCACGGCGGCCAGGCCCTGCACCGCGACGCGCACCAGGTTCACCTCGGGCTGCTGGGCGGTCAGCTGGACCCCGGCGGTCTGGGTGTGGAAGCGCAGCATCAGCGACTTGGGGTCCTTCGCGTCGAATCGCTCGCGCATGATGCGCGCCCAAACCCGCCGGGCCGCGCGGAACTTGGCCACCTCCTCGAGCAACGTCGTGCGGGACACGAAGAAAAAGGCCAGCCGGGGCGCGAAGTCGTCGACCGCCAGTCCGGCCGCCAGCGCCGCCTCGACGTAGGCGATGCCGTCGGCGAGGGTGAACGCGACCTCCTGCGCGGGCGTCGCGCCGGCCTCGGCCATGTGATAGCCCGAGATAGAGATGGTGTTCCACCGCGGCAGTTCGGCCCGGCAGTACGCGAAGGTGTCGGTGATCAGCCGCAGCGACGGCTCGGGCGGGAAGATGTAGGTGCCGCGGGCGATGTACTCCTTGAGCACGTCGTTCTGGATGGTGCCGTTGAGCCGCTCGCCCGGCACGCCCTGCTCCTCGGCCACCAGCTGGTAGAGCAGCAACAGCACCGCCGCGGGGGCGTTGATGGTCATCGAGGTGGACACCTCGTCGAGCGGGATACCGGCGAAGAGCAGGCGCATGTCCTCGATCGAATCGATGGCCACTCCCACCTTGCCGACCTCGCCGGAGGCCAGCGGCGCGTCGGAGTCCATGCCCATCTGGGTCGGGAGGTCGAAGGCCACCGACAATCCGGTCGTCCCGGCTTCGAGGAGGTGGTGATAGCGCGTGTTCGACTCGACGGCGGTTCCGAAACCGGCGTACTGGCGCATGGTCCACGGCCGGTGGGTGTACATGCTGGGGTAGACGCCGCGGGTGAACGGGAACCGGCCGGGAACTCCGAGGCGCGCGGCCAGGCCGGGGGCGACGTCTTCGGCCGAGTACAGCGGGGCGATCTCGAATCCGGACTCTGACCTGCGGGTCACGGTGGTGCTCCCTTCCGACGCCCGTCAGACTGCCAGCCCGCGCGGCCGGCGCGGTGCCGGTGTGAGCGATCCGTCCGCCGCCCGGAGCCGGGACGTTGTCCGCGTAGGCTGCCCGCTCGTGACGTTCGCCGCCGCCGGCTCCACCGCCACGGCCGACCTCGCGGTCCGGGCGGCCGCGGCCCTGGCGCAGCGGACGGGAATCGCCAGCCACGACGTCGCCATCGTCCTCGGTTCGGGATGGCTGCCGGCGGTCGACGTGCTCGGGGTGGCGAGCCACGACCTCGCGGTCACCGACCTGCCCGGGTTCCTGCCTCCCGCCGTGGCCGGGCACGCCGGGCGGGTGCGCTCGCTCGAAGTGGCCGGGCGCCGGGTGCTCGCCTTCCTGGGCCGTACCCACCTGTACGAGAACCGCGGCGTCGAGCCGGTCGTGCACGGCGTCCGAGTGGCGGCAGCGGCCGGGTGCGGCACCGTCGTGCTGACCAACGCCTGCGGCGGCCTGCGCCAGGGGATGGCGGTCGGTGAACCGGTGCTTATCGCCGACCACCTCAACCTGACCTTCACCACGCCGTTGGTGGGAGCGCGCTTCGTCGACCTCACCGACGTGTATTCGCGCCGGCTGCGCGAGCTGGTCCACCAGATCGACCCGACCATCGCCGAGGGCGTCTACGCGATGTTTCACGGCCCGCAGTACGAGACGCCGGCCGAGGTCCGCATGGCCGGCGTCCTGGGGGCGGATCTCGTCGGCATGTCCACGGTGCTGGAGGCGATTGCCGCGCACGCCGAGGGGTGTGAAGTGCTCGGGTTGTCGTTGGTGACGAACCTGGCCGCCGGGATCACCGGGGAGCCGCTGGACCACGCGGAGGTGCTCGCCGCCGGGCGGGCCGCCGCGGCCCGGATGGGTGGCCTGCTGGCCGACCTGATCGCCCGCCTGTGACCCCGCC
>JALZBL010000446.1 GCA_030947395.1 Actinomycetota bacterium
CGCCCATGCCGAGGCCCGCGACGCCGGCAAGGCCTTCTGAGCGGGCTGCTGCCGGCGCGCCGGTTCTCGCGTCACGCGAGGTGTGGCGGGTTGCGGTTGTCGAGCTCAGACCGCGGTCAGGATGTCCGCCCCGTCGTCAGTGACGACGAGGGTGTGCTCCCACTGCGCCACCCACGAGCCGTCCGTGGTCACGACGTTCCAGCCGTCGTCCCAAATCGTCCAGGCCGGGCCGCCGAGGGTGATCATCGGCTCGATGGTGAAGGTCATGCCGGGCTCGAGCACCGTTGTGGCCCGGGGATCGTCGTAGTGCAGGATCGTCGGCAACGTGTGAAACGACGGGCCGACGCCGTGGCCGGTGTACTCGCGCACCACGCCGTAGCCGAAGCGCCGGGCGTAGGACTCGATGACCCGCCCGATCACGCTGACCGCTCGCCCGGGCCGCACCGCATTGATCGCGCGCAGCATCGCCTCGTGGGTGCGTTCGGCCAGCGCCACTACCTCCGGCGCGCCGGTGCCGGCCACGAACGACGCGCAGGTGTCGCCGTGCACGCCGTCGATGAAGGCGGTGACATCCACCTTGACGATGTCGCCGTCCTCGATGACGGTCGAATCGGGGATGCCGTGACAGATCGACTCGTTGAGCGACGTGCACAATGACTTCGGAAAGCCCTTGTAACCCAAGGTGGAGGGGTAGGCGCCGCGACCGATCATGAAGTCGTGGCCGACGCGGTCCAGTTCGTCGGTGGTGACGCCGGGCCGCACGTAGCGGCCGACCTCGGCGAGGGCCTCGGCCGCGACCCGGCCGGCCACCCGCATCCGCGCGATGGTGTCGGCGTCCTTGACCATCGGGTCGTCGAGATCGGCTCGGCCCTTGGTCGGTCGGCCGTGGGCGTCCACATAGTGGGGTCGGGCGATCCCGGCCGGCACCGGGCGCATCGGCGCGATGACGCCGGGGGTGAGCCGGGCGCGAGTGGTGCTGGTCATGACCTCATTGTGCCGCGGAGCCCGGTCGGGGCGCGGCGCCGTCGATGCGCGCCCGAACCTCGGTAGCCACGAAGGCGACGAAATGCTCGAGGTCGGCTTCGCCGGAGGCTGGCGTCACGATCACCGCGTCCGCGCCGGCGTCGAGGTAACCGCGCACGGCTTCAGCCAGTGTGCCGGCATCGCGACCGTCACCCGGTAGGTCGCAGAAGACGGTGAGCCGATGCGCACCGGCGCGCCCGGACCCGGCCTGGGCGGCGTCGACCGTTCTGCGGGCGGCTCGGACGGCGTCCGGCGGCAGGCCGCCGACGAGGATGGTGCCGTCGGCGATCTCCCCGCACAGGGCGAGCGTCTTCTCCTTGATCCCACCGCCGGAAATCGCCACGGGTGCCGCCGGCGGCCAGTTCAGCGCCACGTCGTCCAGGCGCACGTAGCGCCCGGTGACGCTGACGCGCTCACCGGCCAGCAATCGTCGCAGCGCGTCGGTATACTCCCGCAGCAGAGTCAGCGGCGACTCGACGCGGACCCCGGCCTGACCCATCCACGACTGCACCCCGTGACCCACGCCGGGCAGCAACCGACCGGGAAACATCCGCTCGATCGTCGCGATCTCCATCGCGGCCAACGCCACGTTGCGCAGGGGCACGGGGAGCAGGCCGATACCGACGGTGATGCGGTCGGTCACGGCCAGCGCGGCGGTGGCGGTGGCGATGGCCGACTCGTTGAAGCAGTCCTCCCAGAGCCACAGCTCGTCGAGGCCGGACGCCTCGGCGGCGCGGGCGACCGAGGCCAGGCGCTCCGGTGGGAACGACGGGGTGAAGCTGACGCCGAGCCGGGTCATTCGCCGGATCACCGCACCGGGCCACGGGTGGGGCGCTGCAGGCTCTGGATCACTCGCAGTACCGCCCGGTTGCCGTAGCCCGACCAGTCGGGAGCCAGCAGGCCGTAGGTCTCCGGCAGTCCGTAGGTGCGGTTGTAGCCGGTGCCCTGCGTGCCGTTGAACGGCCAGTAGGCGAAGTCGAGGTCCTTGGCCCGCAGGTAGCGCGAGATGTCGGCGAGATAGGTCGGGTCGAGCGCCGCGCACTGCTCGCTCGGGTTCGGGTTGGTGCACGTCCCGGTCTCGCTGACGTAGACCGGCGCGGTGTAGGACCGGCCCGGACGCGAGATG
>JALZBL010000113.1 GCA_030947395.1 Actinomycetota bacterium
GGCCCGGCGTTTGCCGTCGCCGCCGGGGTGGTCGTGTTGCCGCTGGTGCTGGTCGCGGCGGCGTGGCGCACCGGCCGCGTGGAACCGGCCCGGTGACGGGAGCCCGGTCGGGCGTTCACCTATCCTGACACCCTGCCCGGCGGACCGAGGAAGGCAGCCCCATGACGGCCAACGTGCGGATCCGCCCCGGCGGTCCGGCGACCGTCGTTGCCGCGGCGGGGGTGGCCGTCCTGGCGCTGATCGTTGGGCTGCTCGTCGCGTACCTGTTCGCCTCCGAGCCGTCGGTGGCGTGGACGGCGCTGATCCCGCTGGTGCCGTCATTGCTGATGATGGCCTTCGTCCTGTCGCTGATGTTGAGGGCGGCGTCGGGTCTTGCGGTCGACGCGGCGGGAATCCGGTGCGCCGTCCGACACCCCGCGCGGCTGACCTGGACCGAGATCGCCGGGCTGCGGTGGGGCCGGACCCGGTGGTGGGGTCGGCGCAATCACCAATTGGTGGCTGACCTTCGCGACGGCCAGATCGTCGTCGTGTGGGGAGTGCGCAACGCCATCCAGCACGAGCGAATCGTCAAGGGTCTCATCGAGGCGACTGAGGTGGGCCTCATCCCGCCCACCGTGGCGCGCGCCCACGATCTCTACCAGGCTTGGCCCGTAGTGGCCGGCGACCTCGATCGCACCGCAGCCCTACTGCCTCGCTGATCGCGCCGGAAGTGCCGCCGGGCAGTAACCCGGCGGCTGGGCCCCGCGCGTAACCCGGTCGCCGAGAGAGCCGAGCCGGCCCCACGACGGGTTAGATATTCTGCCCCGCTGCCCGCACTGACCTCCCGGGCGCGGTCGGAATCGACGTGCTCGACTTGCCATCGTCCGCTATTGTCTATTTAAACGATCGGAATACTTGGTGCAATCGGCAAGCGAGGGAATCGGCATGATCAGAGGACACGCTCGTCATCGCACCAGGCGAGGTCACGGCCTACCCACGGTGGTCGCGGTCATCCTCACGGTGATACTGGCCGCGTGCAGCAGCGCATCCGGTTCCACCCACGCGTTGTCCCTGGTCGCGTTCTCCGTGCCCAAACCGGCCTACGACGATCTGCAGAAGAACTTCGCCGGAAGCCAGGCCGGTAAGGGAACCAGCTGGAAATCCTCGTACGGCGCGAGCGGCGACCAGGCCCGGGCGGTCCTCGCCGGGCTGAAGGCCGACTACGTCGCGTTCTCGCTGACCTCGGACATGACCAAGCTGGTCGATGGCGGCTTGGTCGATGCGGGATGGAACTCGGGTCCGACCAAGGGCATCGTCAGCACGTCCGTAGTGGTGATCGTCGTTCGCCAGGGCAACCCGAAGCACATCACCGGGTGGGCGGACCTGGTCAAGCCGGGCATCAAGATCGTGACGCCGAATCCGGGGTCCTCGGGCTCGGCCCGCTGGAACGTCCTGGCCGCCTACTCCCAGATCACGGCCAACGGCGGCACCCAGGCCCAGGCTGAGAGCTACCTCAAGAAGTACTACGCCAACGTGGCCAGCCTGCCCTCCAGCGGCCGCGAAGCCACGAGCGCATTCGTCAGCGGTACCGGGGACGTGCTGATCTCGTACGAAAACGAGGCGATCGCCGCGCGCCAGAAGGGTCAGGCCCTTGACTACCTGATCCCCGACACCACGGTGAAGATCGAGAACCCCGGCGCGGTGACCACCCGGGCCGCCCCGAAGGCCAAGGCGTTCCTCGACTACGTCATCTCCGCAGACGGCCAGCAGGTGTTCGCTCGCCACGGTTTCCGCCCGGTCGACCCATCGGTGCGCCCGGGCCCGGTCAGCGGCGCCAATAACCCCGCCGACCCCTTCCCCGCGGTCAAGCAGCTCGTGACTATCGAGGAACTCGGTGGCTGGAAATCGGTGACCACCAAGTTCTTCGACCCGAAGACCGGCATCGTGACCAAGATCCAGGATACGAGCGGCGTCTCTTGACGATCACCGCACCGCCGCCGGAGAGTGCGCCGCCGCCGGAGACCGCGGCGCCGCCCCGGCCCGCGCGGTCACCGCTGGCCGCACCGGCCGGTGGGGGCCAGCGGGTGCGTAGTGCGCCGCCCGGGATCCTGCGCCTCGGGCCGGCGTCCGGACTCGGACTGGGCCTGGCCGTGACCTGGATGAGCATCCTGGTCTTCCTGCCGCTGGCCGCGGTGTTGGTCAAGGCGTCGAGCTCCGGCTGGAGTGGGTTCGCCGACACCGTGACCAGTCCGGCGGTGGCCGCGGCGATCCGGCTGACGGTCGGCACCGCGGCGGCAGCCACCGTGGTCAACGCGGTCATGGGCACACTGGTCGCCTGGGTGCTCGTGCGCGACCGCTTCCCGGGGCGCCGGCTGCTGGGCATCGTCATCGACGTCCCGTTCGCCCTGCCGACCATCGTCGCCGGCCTGGTCCTGATTGCGCTGTACGGCAGCCACAGCCCGCTCAACGTCACCCTGGCCAACACCCGGTGGTCGATCTTCCTCGCCCTGCTCTTCGTCACCCTGCCGTTCGTGGTACGTGCGGTCCAGCCGGTGCTGGAGGAACTCGACCTCGACGTCGAGGAAGCCGCGGCGTCCCTCGGGGCCGGGCGGTGGTACGCGTTCCGGCGCATCGTCCTGCCGGCGATCAGTCCGGCCATCGCCGCCGGTGCCGCGCTGTCGTTCGCCCGCGGACTGGGCGAGTACGGGTCGGTGGTGCTGATCTCGGGCAACCTGCCCCGGCACACCGAGGTCGCGTCGGTGCGCATGCTGGGCCAGATCGAGAACGACGACCTGGCCGGCGCCGCGGCAGTGGCCACGGTGCTACTGGTGGTCGCCCTGGCGGTCATCGTCGCCCTTGAGGTCCTGCAACGGCGCACGGCCCGCCGTGGCTGATCCGCAGGTCGGCGTGGCCGGGCGCGGCGCCCGGTGGGCGGTGCGACTGGCGGCCGTCGCGTACGTCGCCGCGCTGGTCGGGCTGCCGCTGCTGATCATGGTCCGGCGGACCTTCCAGTCCGGCGTGGGGGCATTTGTCGACTCGATCACTGCCCCCGAGGCGATCTCGGCGATCGAGCTGTCGTTGAACGTGGCGGCCCAAGCGGTCGTGGCGAACACGGTGTTCGGCGTCGGCGTGGCTCTCCTGCTGACCCGCTACCGCTTCCCGGGCCGACGGCTGCTGAACGCGTTCATCGACCTTCCGGTCTCGGTGTCACCGGTCATCGCGGGGTTGGCCCTGATCCTGGTGTACGGATCGACCGGGTGGTTCGGCGGCCTGCTTTCGAGGATCGGCTATCAAGTCATCTTCGCGGTACCGGGCATCGTGCTGGCCACCTGTTTCGTGTCGCTACCGCTGGTGGTGCGCGAGGTGGTGCCGGTGCTCGAGGAGATCGGTCTGGAAGAGGATCAGGCGGCGCGCTCGCTGGGCGCCGGCCCGATGCAGCGGTTCTGGCGGATAACCCTGCCGGGCATCCGCTGGGCACTGGCCTACGGCGTCGTGCTCAGCCTGGCCCGCTGCCTCGGCGAGTACGGCGCGGTTCGGGTCGTGGCCGGCAACGTGCTGCAGCAGACCCAGACCATGCCGCTGCTGGCCGGCCAGCGCTACCAGGACCTCGACGAGTCCGGCGCCTACGCGATCAGCTTCGTGATGGTGGCGGTGGCGATCGTCTGCATCGTCGTCGTGGCTCTGCTGCGGCCGAAAGAAGATCACCAATGAGGGGTTGCTGAGATGGGTATCGAGGCCATCGGCATCGACAAGCGCTTCGGCGACTTCGTCGCGCTGGACGACGTGAGCGTTAACGTCCGCAGCGGGCAGTTGACCGCCCTGCTCGGCCCGAGCGGGGGCGGCAAATCGACCCTGCTGCGAATCATCGCCGGGCTGGACCGGGCCGACCGCGGCGCGGTTCGCATCGAGGGCGAGGACTCGACGGCCAAGCCCCCGCAGAAGCGCGAGGTCGGATTTGTCTTTCAGCACTACGCGGCCTTCAAGCACCTGACGGTCTTCGGCAACGTGGCCTTCGGCCTGCAGGTGCGCAAGCGAGGTAAGGCCGAGATCCGCGCCCGGGTGCACGAGCTGCTCGAACTGGTGCACCTGGACCAGTTCGCCGACCGGCGGCCGGTCCAACTCTCGGGCGGCCAACGGCAGCGGATGGCCCTGGCCCGGGCACTGGCCGCCGAGCCGAAGGTGCTCCTGCTCGACGAACCGTTCGGTGCCCTGGACGCCAAGGTCCGTAAGGAGCTGCGCGAATGGCTGCGCCGGCTGCACGACGAGGTCAACGTCACCACGATCTTCGTCACGCACGACCAGGAGGAGGCGCTCGAAGTCGCCGACGAGCTGGTGGTGATCAACCACGGCCGGGTCGAGCAGGTCGGAAGCCCGAACGACCTCTATGACCGTCCGGCCAACGACTTCGTGATGGAGTTCCTCGGCCCGGTCACCCGGTTGCACGGTCGGTTGGTTCGTCCCCACGACCTGGAGGTGTTCGACGAGCCCGAGGCGGGAACGGTCGAGGCAACCGTCGAGCGGCTGCAGCGAGTCGGATTCGAGGTACGGGCCGACCTGCGCGAGGCCGGCGGCGACCTGCGGGTTCAGCTGACCCGCGGGCAGGTCGAGTCCCTGCACCTGCACGAGGGGTCGACGGTCTGGGTACGTCCGGGCGTGGGCGCATCCCAGGTCGTCCTCGCCTGAGCGCCCGGGCCGTGATGCGTGCGCCCGGCGCGGCGGCGCGTCACGCGTCACCATGGCTTATCCTGCCTTTCCTATGGAGATCTCGGCCAAGGTGGACTACGCGGTGCGGGCCCTGCTCGGACTGGCCGAGCGGGCGCCGGAGCTGTCGACGATCGATGTCGTGATCGGGGAGCAGAAGTTGCCCCGCAAGTTCGCCGAATCGATCCTGTCCGACCTGCGCCGGGCCGGACTGGTGAGAAGTCAGCGCGGCGCCCACGGCGGATACGCCCTCGCCCGTCCGGCTCGCGAGATCACCCTCGGTGCGGTGTTCCGCGCCGTCGACGGGCCACTGGCCGAGGTGCGGGGGCGGCGACCCGATCAGACGTCCTACACCGGAGTAGCCGAGCATCTGCCCGAGGTGTGGGTAGCGGTCCGGGCCAGTCTGCGTCGGGTGCTTGATGAGACCACGCTCGAGCACGTGCTCAGCGGTCGACTGCCCAGGCACGTCGCGCGAATGGTCGAACCGCCCGAAGCGTGGCTGCCGCGATGAGCCGGCTCCCGGTGAAGTCGAAGGAGCCGTCGACGCTCCACCGCGGGTTGCCGACGGCGCCGGCGTACCCGCTTCTGGGCCTGCTCCCCTTGAAGCAGACCCAGAAGCGGCTGAGCCCCGATAGGGGGTTCTTGGGTTCCCGCCCGGGATCCCCTATCGGGGGGTTCCCGCCCGGTGGGGAACCCGGGCCCGACTGGTTGGGAGGTCGCTCGTGCCCCGCCGGTCTCGACCCGAGGGGTGGACTGCGGAAACTTCCTGGCCACCTCGTCCGGCGTCATCACCTTGCGGTCGCCCGGGAACGGCTTCGTGTATCCGGTGGAGGCGTACCAGGTGAGCCGGTTGAACGGCGTGAAGGCAATCTCGCCCTCGGAGGTGAAGTTCTGCTTCTGCTACCACTGCAGCCACTGCTTCTGCATGACCGACTTCGCCTGTGCCGGTGACGGGTTCAACGTGAGTCGTCGTCTACCACGAATATCGCGCTGTCCTTCCAGAACTTCGAGTGAGAGATGCTCTCGACGACCGGCCGGTGGCCAGGTCGTTGTCGGCCCCCATCGCGCAGCTCGCGCCCCGGGAAGCAGCGGTTCAGCTCGGCATCGACCAGGGGCACGACATCAACCCCGTTTACGAGCAGCATGGAACGACCTTGGCACAGCGCACTGACATCAGCCCACGGGTTTCCCCAGCGTCGGCGACGACGCCCCACCACGCCGAGCGACATACGTCCGGTCATGCCGCGAGTAGCACAGGCACGCTACTGCGGGGGACACGGGTCTACTGCGATCCGCGCGCCCTCGCCCGTTGGCGGATCGGCTGGTGGGAACCGCCCATTGGTCGAAAGGGACCAGCTATGAGTTGTTCGGCTCAATCGCGTCATGGATGGGTACGCGAGCCTAAGGAGGACGCTCAGTCAGACGATTGTTCCTTCATAGCTCGGCGGCGCGCGCGCGGGCGGCCTGACGGACCAGGTGGTCACGCTCGGCGACGTCCGTGGCCCGATGGGCGGCATCCGCGTACGCCGTGGCGGCGGCAGGGAGGTCGCCGCTGAGCTCGTGCAGGTGGCCGCGGACGGCGTGCCATCGGTGCCGCTCGCCGAGCACCTCGCGCAGCCGGTCGGTCTCGCGC
>JALZBL010000114.1 GCA_030947395.1 Actinomycetota bacterium
GAGGTCCTTGCCGGCCTCGTCCAGCGGGATCCCCAGGGCGTTGAAGACGTGACCCTTGGTGATGTCGCCGACCGGCACCGAGATGGCGGCGCCGGTGTCGGTCACCTCCGCGCCTCGGACCAGCCCATCGGTCGGCTGCAGGGCGATGGTGCGCACCATGTCGTCGCCGATGTGCTGGGCGACCTCCAGGGTGAGGGTCTTGGACAGCTCGCCAAGCTCGATGTCGGTGGTCAGCGCGTTGAAGATCGCCGGGATGTTCTCCCGGCCGAACTCGACGTCGACGACCGGGCCGATGACCCGGACCACCCGCCCGGTGACGGACGGAGCGCTTGCCTCGGTGGACGTGCCCTGCTCGATCGTGGCGGTCATGTGATCTCACTTCCTGCTGCGGCAAGAGCATCGGCGCCGCCGACGATCTCGCTGATCTCCTGGGTGATCTCGGCTTGCCGGGCCTGGTTGGCCAGCCGGGTATACGTACCGATCAGTTCCGAGGCGTTGTCCGACGCCGACTTCATCGCCCGGCGCCGGGCCGCTGATTCCGAGGCCGCCGATTCCAACAGCGCGGAGAAGATCCGCGCGCTGACGTAGCGCGGAAGGAGCGTGCGCAGGAGCGTCTCCGACTCCGGCTCGAAGTCGTAGGCCGGCTTGGGCCCGCGGTCCTCGGCCGGTTCGGAATCCGGATCTTCGATCTGGGCCTGGGACACTGGGGCGATGAGCTCGGCCACCGGCGTCTGCGTGATCATGGACTCGAAGGTCGTGTAGACGACGTAGAGCTCGTCCACGCCCGGATGGCCGCCGTGTTCGCCGGCGCTCGTGGCCGACAGTGCCCCGACCAGCGCCTCGGTCGCCCCGCGCGCGTTGAGGAAGTCGGGTTGCTCGGAGAAGCCGGTCCAGGAATCGACGACGTCCAGCTGGCGGAAGCGGAAGTAACCCACGCCCTTGCGCCCGATTACGTACCGCGCCACTTCCTTGCCCTGCCCGCGTAGCTCGGCGGTCAGATCGTTGGCCCGGCGAATGGCATTGACGCTGTACCCGCCGGCCAGGCCGCGGTCGGACGTAATCAGCAGAACGGCCGACCGGCGCGGTTCCTCGGCCCCGGTGAGCAGCGGATCCTTGAGCGAGGTGTTCTTGCCCAGCGCAGCCAGCGCGCGGGTCAACTCGCTCGAGTACGGCCGGGCCGCGTTCATGCGGTTCTGGGCCTTGACGATGCGCGAGGCGGCGATGAGCTCCATCGCTTTGGTGATCTTCTGGGTCGACTGGACCGACTTGATCTGGCGTCGGTAGACCCGAAGCTGGGCACCCATGGGCTACTGCGGTCCCTGCGTGGCCGTACCGGCGTTCTCGGCCCGCTCGCCACCGCCGGAGTTGGCCGCACTGGCCGCGTCGACGACCGCTCCGCCGTGATCGGTGGTGCCCTCGTCGGCAGCTCCCCGCTCGCGACCTCGGGCGTTACCGGGCGGGTTGCCACCCGGGCGGTTGCCGTTGCCCGGGCGGTTGCCGTTGCCCGGGTGGCCCGGCGCCGCCGAGCGGTCGTCTGGCTCGGATCGGAACTGGGTCTTGGCCGCCTGCACCGCCTGCTCGAGCAGGCTGGTGGTGTCGTCTTCCAACCGGCCGGAGTTGAGGATGTTGGCGTAGATCTCGGACTGGTTGTGGGCGATGTAGTCGTGGAAGTAGCGCTCGAAGGGGCGCACCTGCTTCACGTCGAGATCGTCGAGCTGGCCGGTGGTGCCGGCCCAGATCGAGACGACCTCACGTTCGGGGGGAAGGGGCGAGGACGCCGGCTGCTTGAGCAGCTCGACCAGACGTGAGCCCCGCAGCAGCTGCTGCTGGCTGGCCTTGTCCAGATCCGAACCGAAGGCGGCGAAGGCCTCCAGCTCGCGGTACTGGGCGAGGTCGACGCGCAGGCGACCGGCCACCGACTTCATGGCCTTGGTCTGGGCATCGCCGCCGACTCGGGAGACCGAGATGCCGACGTTGATCGCCGGGCGGACGCCGGCGTTGAACAGGTCGGTCTCGAGGAAGCACTGGCCGTCGGTGATTGAGATGACGTTGGTGGGGATGTAGGCCGAGACGTCGTTGCCTTTCGTCTCGATGATCGGCAGCCCGGTCATCGACCCGCCGCCGAGCTCCTTGGACAGCTTGGCGCAGCGTTCGAGCAGCCGCGAGTGCAGATAGAAAACGTCGCCCGGGTACGCCTCGCGGCCGGGCGGCCGGCGCAGCAGCAGCGACACGGCGCGGTAGGCCTCGGCCTGCTTGGTCAGGTCGTCGAAGACGATCAGTACGTGCTTGCCGTCGTACATCCAGTGCTGGCCGATGGCCGAGCCGGTGTAGGGCGCCAGGTACTTGAAGCCGGCCGAGTCCGAGGCCGGGGCGGCAACGATCGCGGTGTACTCAAGCGCCCCGGCCGCCTCGAGGGTCGCCCGGACGCCGGAGATGGTGGAGCCCTTCTGCCCGATCGCCACGTAGATGCAGCGGACCTGCCGGTCCGGGTCGCCGGACTTCCAGTTCTCCCGCTGATTGATGATCGCGTCGATGCAGACGGTCGACTTGCCGGTCTGGCGATCGCCGATGATCAACTGGCGCTGCCCGCGGCCGATGGCGGTCATGGCGTCGATGGCCTTGATGCCGGTCAGCAGTGGCTCGCTGACCGCCTGGCGCATGACCACGCTCGGGGCCTGCAATTCCAGCGCGCGCCGTTCGGAGGCGTCGATGGCGCCGAGGCCGTCGATCGGCTGGCCCAGTGGGTTCACCACCCGGCCGAGGTACTCGTCACCCACCGGCACCGAGAGGATGTTGCCGGTGCGCTTGACCTGCTGGCCCTCCTCGATGTCGGCCGCGTCACCGAGAATGACCACACCGATCTCGCGCACGTCGAGGTTCAGCGCGATGCCGAGCGTGCCGCCTTCGAATTCGAGCAGCTCGTTGGTCATCGCACTGGGCAGGCCCTCGACCCGGGCGATCCCGTCACCGGTCTCGGCGACGACGCCGACCTCCTCGCGGGTGGCGTCGGCGGAGAAGGCCGAGACGTAGCCCTCGAGCGCGCTGCGGATCTCGTCCGCGGAGATGGTCAGCTCGGCCATGTGATTCCTCTATCCCGATCGGTGGAGACGGTGTGCGGCTGGGCGGTGCGGTCTATCCGGCCACGAAGGCTCGGGCCGCCGCGAGGCGGGTGGCCACCGTGCCGTCGATGATCTCGTTGCCGACGCGGACCTCGAGACCGCCCAGGACGTCGGGGTCGACGGCGGTGCGAACGATGATCTCCCGGCCGTAGATCCGGGTGAGGGCCGAGCCGAGGCGACGGTTCTGCTGGGCGGTCAACTCAGTGGCGCTCACGACGCGCGCGACCGACCGCGACCGGCGCACCGCGCTGGCCTCGAGCAGGTCGTCGATGGCCAGCTGGAGATGTTTGCGGGCACTGGTGATCGCGTGCACCACCAGCTCGAGGGTGATCGGTTCCACCTTGGCCCCGACGAGCGATCGCACGAGGTCCACCCGCCGCTCGACGGGTGCGGTGGCATCGTCGAGGGCCGAGGCGAGCGCACTGCTGTCGAGCAGGATCCGCTCGAAGCGGAACAACTCGTCCTCGACCGCGTCCAGCCGGCCCTGCTGCTCGGCGGCGGCCAGCAGGACGTCGTCGGACAACGTCTGCACGGCATCGGCCAGGTCCCAAGGCGACGACCAGCGCTGGCTGGCGGCGTCGGCCACCAGGTCCAGCGTGTCGGGACCGACCTTGTTCTCCAGCAGCCGCCGCAGCAGCTGACCGCGCAGGGCGGCGTCAGTGGCCGGGTCGGCCAGCGTGCGTCGCAGCCGCGGCTGGGTGGCGAACAGTCGCGACACCGAGTCGAGTTCGTCGGCCAGCCGGCGTTCGTCGTCCGCGGAGCCGCCCCGATTGCCCAGCACCTGGTTCAGGCGCTCGCGCAGGACGACCAGGGACTGTCGGGAGGCACCGTGGATCACGGCGCGGTCCCGCCCGAGTCGCTACGGCTGGACTCGCGACCGCCCGAGGCGCTGGGGCCAGAGCCGCTACCGTCCGAGCCGCCACCGCCGGCGGAAGCGGTACTGCCGGCCTCCTGCCGCTCGATGTCGGCCAGGAAGGCGTCCACCGTGCTGCGGACCGCGGCGTCATTGGCGAGCCGCTCGCCCACGATCTTCTCGCTCAGCTCCACGGCCAGCGTCCCGATCTCGCCGCGCAGCTCCCGCACGACCTGCCCGCGCTGGGCGTTGAGCTGCTCCTCGCCGCGCGACACGATGCGGGCCGATTCCTGTTGGGCCTGGGTCCGCAGCTCCTCGACGATGCGTTGCCCTTCGGCGCGCGCGCCGTCGCGGATCTGGGCCGCTTCGGTCCGCGCCTCGGCCAGCTGGGCCTGGTACTGGCGCAGCAACTCGGCCGCCTCGCGCTGGGCGGCTTCGGCCCGCTCGATCCCGCCGACGATCTCCGCGCGCCGGGCCGCGAACGTCTTCTCGAATCCCGGCACGACGTAGCGGCGCACCAGCCACAACAACAGCCCGAAGATGATGAGGACGAGCACGAACTCCGACCACACGAAACCGAGCGGGTTCGGCTCGTCGGCCGCCACGATTCTGGGTGACATCAGATGACCCCTGCTGGTCGCACGATCGGTGGCTACTTCTTGAGTACGAAGGCGAGCGCGATGCCGATGATGGCCAGCGCCTCGGCCAGCGCGAACCCGAGGAAGGCGATCGGCTGGAGCCGGCTCTGCATCTCCGGCTGGCGGGCGGTGCCGTTGATGTACGCCGCGAACACCAGGCCTACGCCGATGCCCGGGCCGATCGCGGCCAGGCCGTAGCCGACCATGTTGAGCGTGCCACCCATGAGGGCTTCCTTTCGTCGTCGGTCCTCGTGACCGTTGATGCCTTGCTGCGCACGGTGCGCGGGGGTCGAACGGTGGAACTCAGTGCTCCGAGGCCAGGGACCCGGAGATGTAGGTCGCGGTGAGCAGGGTGAAGACGTAGGCCTGCAGCACCGCGACGATCACCTCGAGGAACCCGATGGCGATCCCCATCAGGAAGGCGAGGGCTCCCGCCGGCTTGAGGATGAACGAGCCCTGGGCGGTGAACAGCAGGTACGCCCCGCCGGTCGAGAAAAGGATGATCAGGAGGTGCCCGGCGAACATGTTGGCGAACAACCGCAACGACAGCGTGAGCGGGCGGACCAGGATGTTGGAGAAGAACTCGAGCGGCACCAGCAGCGGCAGGATCCAGCCCGGCACGCCGGTCGGCACGGTGGCGTGCTTGAGGTATCCGAAGAACCCCTTGTCCATGATGCCGACGCCGTTGTAGATCAGCCAGACCAGCAGGGCCAGGCCGTAGGCGTAGCTGACCTTCGAGAACGGCGCGAAGGACAGAATCGGGATGATGCCGAACAGGTTGTTGATGATGATGAAGAAGAACAGCGACACCAGCAGCGGCACGTACCGCAGGTAGCCGGCTTCACCGATGATGTCGCGGGCCACCCCGTTGCGAATGAACTCATAGGCCTGCTCACCCAGGAACTGCGTCTTCGACGGGACTACGTCGCCCTTGCGCGCGGTCGAGGCGAGGAAGCCGTAGGCCAGCAACGCCGCGAGGACGAGCAGCGCCGCCGACTTCGACAGCACCGGCGCGTACCCGCCCTGGCCGTAGTCGTGGCCGCTGAAGTCGGGCAGGAAGAACTCGAGCGGCCCGGGCGCGTGAAAGCCGGGCGCCGCGGCGTGCAGCCGGGCCACGGTGTCACCGCCGCTGTAGCTCACGAAGCGTCTCCTCGGTCATCTCTCGGTGGCCGTACTTCTCGGGCTGCATCGTTGCTGTTCAGTTCACCTCGCTGGGCGTCGGAGCCGGCGGAGTTCGAGCCACCGATCCGGTACCGGGCGAACACGAGGTACATCCCGAAACCGAGTCCGACCAGGATCCCTATGGGGATCCAGTACGAAGCGTCCAACCACACGCTGAGTCCCCAGCCGAGCGCCCCGTAGAACGCCACCCCGGCGACGATGTAGCCGAACGCCGCCCACGGATCACCACCCGGTGCCGGGGAGTCAGGAATCGGTTGAGGAGCCATCTTGCAACGCAATGTTAACAGGAGGTGAGGTCTGTTCCGGACGCACCCAAGTCGTCGCGAGGAGGTATCCGAGCCAGATCACCAGCCCGGTTCCGAGCCCGCTGGAGATGGCTGCGGCGTCGACGACGCGAGGGGTGGACACCGCCAGCACGATGCCCAATCCGAGCGCGGTCATGACGTAGCTGAACATGGCGGCGGCCAGCGCCAGGCCCGGAACATACCGGTCGGCCATCCGGACGTTGAACTGGCCGAAC
>JALZBL010000447.1 GCA_030947395.1 Actinomycetota bacterium
CCGCTGACCCGCCCCGACCCGCTGACCCGCCCCGCTGACCCGTCCGACGCCCATTGACGCCGACCGGCGGCGGGCGAAACCGTCAGACCCATCCGCGATGATCGGTGGGTGTACCTCGACGGCGGCGAACTCGTGGTCAGCCCGACCGATCTGACCAACTTCCTGGCCTGCCGGCACCTGACCCGCCTGGATCTGGAGGTGGCGACGCGGCGGCGGGCCAAGCCCGCCGACGGGGCGGACGAGGCGTTGGCGCTGCTGTTCGCCAAGGGGATGGAACACGAACGGCGCTACCTCGCGGCGCTGCGGTCCAGACACGCCGTCACCGAGATCGACGCGACGTCGCTGCCCGACGCGGCGATGGCCACCGAAGCCGCCATGCGAGCCGGTGCGCCGGTGATCTACCAGGCCACCTTCAGCCACGCTGGGCAGCGCGGGCACGCCGACTTCTTGCTCCGCACCAGCGAACCCTCCGATCTCGGCACCTGGTCCTACGACGTCGCCGACACCAAGCTCGCTCGCCGGCTCAAGGTGCCGGCCCTGCTTCAGATGGCCGAGTACGGGCACCATCTGCACCGCCTGCAGGGCCGCCCGCCGCGCTGGCTCACCGTCGTGGCCGGCGATGGCGTCTCGCATCCGTTCCGCTACGCCGACGTCGAGCACTACGCACGCCGGGTTGGTGGGCGCTTCACCGACTTCCTGGCCGAGCCGGCGATGACAACGGCGCGACCGGTAACCCACTGCGGGCAGTGCCGGTGGCAGCCGCGCTGCGCCGGTGAGTGGCGGCGTACCGACCACCTCTCCCTGGTCGCGGGAATGCGCGGCGATCACCGGGAACAGCTGGAGGCGGTCGGAATCCAGACCGTCGCCGCTCTGGCCGGGAAGCGGGCCGAGGACCTTCCCACCACGATCGGCCGGACCGCGCGGGAACGGTTGGTCGATCAGGCCGCCTTGCAGGTGCAGGAACGCCGCACCGGCCAACCGGTGTACGCCCTGCTCCCGCCGGTAGCCGGCCTCGGGCTGCTCCGTCTGCCGCCACCGTCGGTCCACGACCTCTACCTCGATTTCGAAGGCGACCCCTACGTGGAACCGGCCGGTCGGGAGTACCTGGCCGGTCTGGGTGATCGGCAGGGGGGCTTCACCGCGTTCTGGGCCCACGGCGCGGCCGAAGAACGTCGGCTCACCGAGGCGCTGGTCGACCACCTGCTCACGGCCTGGCAGGCCGATCCCCAGCTGCACGTCTACCACTACGCGGCCTACGAGAAGTCGGCGCTGCAACGGCTCACCGCCCGCCACGGCGTGCGGGAGGCCGAGCTCGACGTGCTGCTGCGGGCCGAGGTGCTGGTCGATCTCTATGCGGTGGTCCGGCCGGGCCTGCGCATCAGCAAGGAGTCCTACTCGATCAAGAAGCTGGAGTCGTTCTACTGGGGACAGGTACGCAATGAGGGCGATGTCGCCGACGCGATGTCCAGCGTGGTGGCCTACGAACGTTGGCTGGCCGAGGGCGACGACGCCGTCCTGGAGGCCATCCTGGCGTACAACCGCGACGACGTGGAATCCACCCGAGGTCTGCACTACTGGCTGGAGCAGCGCCGCGCCGAACTCGCCACCGCGCACCGGAAGGACTTCGACCGTCCTACGCCCGGCGATGCCACGGCCGCGGAGCCGAAGGAGGGCGAACGGGCCGAAGCCGAACGGGCCGACCGGCTGCTCGATGCCGGCCAACCGCTGCTCGCCGGCCTCGTCGGCTGGCACCGGCGCGAGGCCCGCCCGGCCTGGTCGGACGTATTCCGGCTGGATGACCTCGACGACGACGAGCTGATCGACGACGCTTCGGCCCTGGGCGGCGTCGGCGCACCGGAGTTCGTCCGCGAGGTCAACCGGTCGCGGGTGTGGCGCTATCCATTCCCGCCCCAGGACACCAAACTGCGAATCGACGCCGACGCCCTCGATGTCGACCACCACCATCAGGTCGGCTTGGTCGTCGCGCTCGCCGCAGACGAAGGCTGGGTCGAGTTGTGCCTGGGCCGCGGCCGCGAGCCGCCGCCCGTGCGCGGGCTCGGACCGGCCAAGCCGATCCTCGACCTCGTCCTGCGTTCGGCCGTGGCCGAGGTAGCCGAGCGAACGTTGGCCGGCCTGGAC
>JALZBL010000448.1 GCA_030947395.1 Actinomycetota bacterium
CCGCCGGCGACCCGACGAGCGGTGGGTTCGACCCACGTCGTCGCCTGATCAGCGTGCTGGCCATCACCGGCGTCGTCCTGGCCGTCGAGGTCGTAGGTGCGTTCGTCTCGGGCAGCCTGGCCCTGCTGGCCGACGCCGGACACGTACTCACCGACGCCGCCGGCCTGCTCATCGCCGTCGGCGCGGCGACGATGGTCACCCGCCCGGCCACGGCCCGGCGCACGTGGGGCTACCGGCGGGCCGAAGTGCTGGCCGCGACGGCGCAGGCCGCCCTCCTGCTCGGCATCGGCGGCTTCGTCCTGATCGAGGGCGTGCGGCGGTTGATCTCGCCCCCGCCGGTCACGTCGACGGCGATGATCGCGTTCGCCGTCGTGGGTCTCGTCGGCAACCTCGTCGCGATCGGCGTGCTGGCCCGAGGGAGGGATGCGGCTAACTTCAACCTGCGGGCGGCGTTCCTCGAGGTCGTCAACGACGCGGTGGGCTCGGTGGCCGTCATTCTCGCGGCCCTCGTCATCGCGACGACCGGCTGGGATCGCGCCGACCCGCTGGCGTCCATCCTGATCGCCGGGCTGATCATCCCGCGCACGGTGCGCCTGCTGCGGGAGACCACCGAGGTCTTGCTCGAGGCGGCCCCGCGCGGGCTCAATCTCGACGACGTACGCCGGCACCTTCTCGAAGTGCCGCACGTCCACTCGGTGCACGACCTGCACGCGACGCAGATCGCGGCCGGCCTTCCCGTGCTCACCGCCCACGTCGTGATCGACGACTCCTGCTTCTTGGACGGCCATGCGCCGCAGATGCTGGACCACCTGCAGGCCTGTGTCGCCGGCCACTTCCCGGTCAGCGTCGAGCACTCGACCTTCCAACTCGAGCCGGCCGGGCACGCCCGCCACGAGGCGGCCGCCCACGCCTGAGCTGACCGGTCAGCCCGACTTGCGCCGGAACTGCCGCTTGCGGGTGTCGTTGCTGGCCCCGCCGATGGTGTGGCCGTCGAGGTGTGATTCGGGGTGGGTGTTGCGGGCGCGCTTGCGAACGAGCGCCTCCCGGAACGCCGAACGCAGGTCGGCTTTGGCCTCGTCTGCCGGGCCGGGCGGCTCGGCCGAGTCGGCCGGCGGAGTCGATGGCTCGGATCCGGGTGCGGGTTTCGGCATCGGAGGTTCCTCGGGTAGGACGGGCACCGCAGCGCCGGGACGGGACCGTCTGACCCTATGCGACGACGAGGGCAGATCGGGCCGGCGGAAATCGTCGGCGACCTGTGATCGGATGCTGCGGTGACGGCATCCAGTTACCGCCTCGTCGGGCGGCGGGGTGCCCCGGCCGTACCGCCGCGACTCGACGCCGCCCAGCGGCGGGTGGTCGAGCATTCCGGCGGTCCGATGGTGGTGCTCGCCGGCCCGGGGACCGGCAAGACCACGACGCTGGTCGAGGCGGTGGCCGAGCGGGTGAGCCGGCGCGGCGTGCCGATCGAGAACATCCTGGTGCTGACCTTCTCCCAGCGCGCGGCCGGCGAGCTGCGCGACCGCATCACCGCCCGGCTGGGCACCACGGTGCGCGAGCCGGTGGCCCGCACGTTCCACTCCTACGCCTTCGGGCTGCTGCGCCTGGCCGCCGATGACGACCGCCCGGCGCCGCGGCTGCTCTCCGGCGCCGAGCAGGACGTCCTGATCCGCGAACTGCTGGCCGGTGACGTTGCCGACCAGCGAGCGGACTGGCCGTCGACGGTGTCGCCGGCGCTGGCCACCCGCGGCTTCGCCGCCCAACTGCGTGACCTGCTGCTGCGCGCCGCGGAGCGCGACGTCGACCCGAGCACGCTGGCCGACCTGGGCCGCCGGTTCGGCCGCCCGGAGTGGCGCTCCGCGGCCGTCTTCGCCCAGCAGTACCTCGACGTCGCGGCGCAGGAACGACCAGGCGCCTACGACGCGGCCGAGCTGATCCAGGCCGCGATCGCGGCGCTGGAGGTCCATCCCAGCTTGCTCGCCCGGGAACGCAGCCGACGCCGGCACATCTTCGTCGACGAGTACCAGGACACCGATCCGTCGCAGACGCGGCTACTCTCCCTGCTCGCGGCGGGTGCCCGCGAGCTGGTCGTCGTCGGCGATCCGGATCAGTCGATCTACGCCTTCCGCGGCGCGGACC
>JALZBL010000013.1 GCA_030947395.1 Actinomycetota bacterium
ACCTCGACGGGCTCGTCCGGCTCGAGCGCTTCGTGCAGGGTCTGCGGACCGGCGTGGTGCTGGTCAGCCACGACCGGGAGTTCCTCGCCCGCACCGTCACGTCGGTGCTCGAACTCGACCTGGCTCAGCAGCAGGTGCGCCTCTACGGAGGCGGGTACGACGCCTACCTGGCCGAGCGGGAGGTGGCCCGGTCCCAGGCGCGAGCGGAATTCGAGGCCTACGCCGAGCGCCGAGGAGAACTGGGCGACCGGGCCCGCAGGCAGCGCGACTGGATGAGCAAGGGGGTGCGCAACGCCCGCCGCAAGAGCACCGACAGCGACAAGCTCATCCGCAACTTCCGGGCCGACGCCTCGGAGAAGCAGGCCGCCAAGGCTCGCCAGACCGAGCGGTTGATCGAACGCCTTGAGGTAGTGGAGGAGCCGCGCAAGGAGTGGGAGCTGAGACTCGAGATCGCCATGGCGCCGCGGTCCGGATCGGTGGTCGCAGTGCTGGACTCGGCGGTGGTCCGGCGCGGGGACTTCGTCCTCGGTCCGGTCAGCCTGCAGGTTGATCGGACCGACCGGATCGCCGTCACCGGGCCCAACGGCTCGGGCAAGACGACTCTGCTGGGTGCGCTGCTCGGGCAATTGCCCCTGGACGCTGGTCACAGTCAGCTGGGGTCGGGCGTCGTCGTCGGCGAGGTCGACCAAGCCCGGCGGCAGTTCACGGTGGACGCGGCCGTCGTCGACGTGCTGGGCCGGTTGCTCCCCGAATTCGCCACGGCCGAGCTGCGCACCCTGCTGGCCAAGTTCGGTCTGCGGGCCGACCACCTCAACCGCTCCGCGTCCACGCTGTCGCCGGGGGAACGCACCCGGGCCGGCCTCGCCCTGCTGCAGGCTCGCGGCGTCAACCTGCTCGTCCTCGACGAGCCGACCAACCATCTCGACCTGCCGGCGATCGAGCAGTTGGAAGCGGCCCTGGCGACCTACGCCGGCACCCTGCTGCTCGTGAGTCACGACCGGCGACTGCTCGAATCGGTGCGGACCAACCGGTCCTGGGCGGTGGAGCACGGGCGACTCCACGAGCTGGGATCGGCCAGGGGGACGCACTTGCGCCAGCCCACATAACGGGTGGAAGGTCGGGGTTGGCCACTCGGCCGCTCGCTCACTGGAGCCAGGAGGACCCGCAATGGCCGCATCGGTCGATCTCAGCAAGGGGCTGGACCGCGAATGGGAGGGCAAGAGTCTCGAGGAAATCCTCGCCGCACCCGTGTCGGCCCTGGCCGGAGTGACGGAATCCGACGCCCAGCACCTGAAGGACGCCTTCGGAATCAACACCGTGCGCGAGCTCGGCCGCAACAAGTACTTCGCGCTGGCCGGCGTTCTCGTGGCGTTGGCTGGGCACGTCGGCTGACCGACCGGTTGCCCTGACTGTTCACCTGCGGTCGGTCTCCTCGGCGTTGCTCAGGGTTGTCTCAGGCGGTGCACAGACTGGCGCCGGACGCTCATGCCATGACCGACAACGACCACACTCCCAGCTCGCCGCCCGACCCGTGGCTGCACCACAACGAGGCGGCGCCGTCCGTTCCGTCCTCCGAGCCGACGTCCTCCCCCGCGTCCGGCCCGACGGCTACCGAATCGATTGCGTCCGAACCGATGCCGTCCGAACCGATGCCGTCCGAACCGATGCCGTCCGAACCGATGCCGTCCGAACCGATGCCGTCCGAACCGGTGGCGCCGGCGGACTGGAGCTCGCCCGGGTACGGCCCGCCGGCCTACGGCGCCGTGCCGTCGTTCGGCCCGGCCGGGACTCCGACCATCGCCGCAGCCACCGCCGACCGGGGTCCGGCCCGGAGGGGACGCACGCGGGCGACGCTGGCTTCGGTGGCCGTGCTAGCCGCGCTGATCGGCGGCGGCGCAGGTGCGGCCACCGTGGCCATCACCGACGATCGCGGCGCCGCATCCAGCTCGACATCACTGTCGATCAGTGACCAGGCGGCGGCCAATTCCGCCATTACCAACGGAACCGTTTCGGCGGCTGCGGCCAAGATCACCCCCAGTGTGGTGACGATCAACGTGCGCGGCTCGTCTGAATCGGGCACCGGTTCGGGGGTGATCATCCGCAGCGACGGCTACATCCTGACCAATGACCACGTCGTCTCCGTCGCCGCCGGCGGAGGCTCGCTTTCCGTCGAGACGTCGGACGGGCGCACCGCCGCGGCCAGAATCGTCGGACGCGACACGACCGACGACCTGGCGGTAATCAAAGTCGCTGGGTTGGGCAATCTGACCGCAGCCACCTTCGCCAAGTCGGGCCGCCTGCAGGTGGGGCAGACCGTGGTGGCCGTCGGCGCTCCCCTGGGACTCAGCGACACGGTCACGTCGGGCATCGTCAGCGCCACCGCGCGCACGGTGCGCTCGGGCGACACCGACCAGGCCGTGTTCGCGGCGGTCCAGACCGACGCCGCGATCAACCCGGGCAACTCCGGCGGTGCGCTGACCGACCTCAACGGCAACGTCGTCGGCATCAACGCCGCCATCGCCACGGCCAGTTCCAGCGGCGTGACCGTACCCGGCCAGACCCAGCAGTCGGGCAGCATCGGCATCGGGTTCGCAATCCCGTCCGACGAGGCGAGCCGGGTGGCCCAGGAACTGATCAAGACCGGATCGGCCTCGCACGCGCTGCTGGGCGTGCGGGTGCAGCCCAATGCGCAGTCGCCGTCCCAATCCCAGGCGCCGGCGGGAGCGACGATCGCCGGCGTGACCGCGGGCGGCGCGGCGGCCAAGGTCGGGCTGCAAGCCGGCGACGTGGTCACGACCGTCGACGGGCGCCGGATCGGCGACGGTGACGACCTCATCGCGGCCATCCGCGCCCACGCGGTCGGCGACCAGGTGACGATCGGCTACATCCGCGGCGGCAGCTCGCACACGGTCAAGGCCACCCTCACCTCGGACTGAGGTTCGCCGCTGGATTCCGCCGAAGCGTCGAATCGTGTCACGCCGCCGAAGCGGACGCAGTCCAGCCGAAGCGGACGCGGTCCAGACGGTGTCGGATTCAGGCCGGGTCGGGCTCGCTGGTCGAGTCGTCGTCAGAAGAAGCGGGTTCGTTGGCCGGTGCCTTCGGCTTGCCGATCCGCACCCTGCCCGTAGCGAAGTCGATCCGCTTGCCGCCCGAGGCGTCGCCGACCTCTTCCCGGGTGGACTGCAGCCGCAGTTTCTCCTCGTCCAGATGCCGCTTGCCGGGGTTGAACAGCGTGTCCAGACCGCCGAACTGGGTCACGGATCCTCCTCGGACGTCGGGTTCCCGCCGCCGACGTGCGCCGGTCGGCCGCGAACCCGTTCAGCTCAGCCTACGTCCGTCGACGGGGCCCCGCGAGATTCGCGGCCAGCGGCGGGGTTACCGGTCCATGACGACGCGTCCAACCGGTGGCCGCCCCCGGACCGCCGGTCGTAGCCTCGAAGCATGCTCTTCTCGCGGACCAAGACCCATCTCATCAGCTCCGACGACGCCCTACCCGGGCGCGATGACTACTCCTTCGCCGTCCCGACGACCCACGCGGTCAACCGTCACCGCATCGTCGCACCGTTCCCGGACGGGATGGCCACCGCGGTCTTCGGCCTCGGGTGCTTCTGGGGTGCCGAGAAGACATTCTGGAATACGCCCGGCGTCTACTCGACTGCGGTCGGCTACGCCGGCGGCTACACGCCGTTTCCCACCTACGAGGAGGTGTGCGCCGGGCTGACCGGCCACGCCGAGTCCGTCCTGGTGGTCTTCGACCCGGCCCAGGTCAGCTACGCGCAGCTGCTGTCGACGTTCTTCGAATCCCACGACCCGACCCAGGGCATGCGCCAGGGCAACGACGTCGGCACCCAGTACCGCTCGGCGATCTACTACACCGACGAGGCGCAGCGCGAGCAGGCCGAGGCGGCGAAATCGGCTTACACCCAGAAGCTGGCCGCGGTGCGGATGGGCCCGGCCACCACCGAGATCGCACCGGTCGGGGCGTTCTACTACGCCGAGGACTACCACCAGCAGTACCTGCACAAGAATGCGTTCGGCTACTGCCCCGACCACGGCACCGGCGTCAGCTGCCCGGTTGGCCTGTTCGCGACCTCCTCCTGAGGTCCCGGGCGGACCTGGCTCTCGTCGCGCAACTAGTCCCGCCCGGCCCGCATCGCCGGACGAGCGCCGGACCTTCAACGCAGTGATCGACGCGCTGGGCGGTACGCCCCCGTCGCCGTAGGCTCGTCCGGTGCCCGAGTTGCCGGAGGTGGAGGCGCTCTGCGCTTTCCTGCGCGACCGGGCGGTCGGGCGGGCGGTGCGGCGCGCCGATGTCGCGGCGTTCTCCGCAGTCAAGACCTTCGACCCGCCGCTTGCCGCGTTGTCCGGGCTCACCGTCACCGATGCCCGCCGCCACGGCAAGTTTCTCGACCTCGACGTCGACGGGCTGCATCTGGTGATGCACCTGGCCCGCGGCGGCTGGTTGCAGTGGCGCGACTCACTTTCGGCCGTGCCGCCGAAACCGGGACGCGGGCCGCTGGCCTTTCGCCTGCACCTGGCGCCCGAGTTCGACGGTGGCCCGACCGGCGGCTTCGACCTGACCGAGGCGGGCACCCAGAAGCGCCTGGCGGTGTACCTCGTCCACGACCCCCTGGAGGTGCCTGGCATCGCCCGGCTCGGTCCCGACGCGCTCGATCCCACCCTCGACGTGGTCCGACTCGGGGAGGTGCTGCGCCCGCACAACGGACGCATCAAGGGCGTACTGACCGACCAGACCGTGTTGGCCGGTATCGGCAACGCCTACTCCGACGAGATCCTGCACGTCGCCCGCCTTTCCCCGTTCAAACTGGCGACCAAGCTCACCGACGACGAGCTCGAGCGCCTGCACACGGCCGTGACCGGCGTGCTGAACGACGCGGTCGCGCGGTCGGTGGGGCAGAAGGCGGCCACCCTCAAGGGTGAGAAGCGCAGCGGCCTGCAGGTGCACGGCCGCACCGGACTGCCCTGTCCGGTCTGCGGCGACACCGTCCGCGAGGTCTCCTTCGCCGACAAGTCCTTCCAGTACTGCCCGACCTGCCAGACCGAAGGCCGGGAGCTGGCCGACCGCCGGCTGTCCCGACTGCTGCGCTGATCCGTCCACTGGCGCTCGACTGCGGGGGCCGGCTGATCCGCGCCGGTCGGGCGGCCGCACCGCGCTGACCCCGCGGTCAAAAGCATCCCAGCCGCGCGAGCAGAATGAAGCCATGGCCCAGATCCCGCAGATCGCCGTCCACGACCTCGACGCCGCGGTGGCCGACGGGGCGGTGCTGCTCGACGTCCGGGAGGACGAAGAGTTCGCCGCCGGCCACATCGCCGGGGCGGTCCACGTGGCCATGAACACGGTGCCGCGCCGGTGGCAGGAGGACCCCGACCTGGTGCCGGACGGCCGGCCGGTCGTCGTCGTGTGCAAGGTGGGTGGCCGCTCGGCCCAGGTCACCGGTTGGCTCCGGCAGCGGGGCGTCGAGGCGCACAACCTTGATGGCGGCATGCTGGCCTGGGCCCACGATGGCCGCCCCATGACGAGCGACGACGGAACCGCGGCCCGGGTGGCCTGAGGTGTCACCGGTACCGGTGCCCGGCGGCTAGATGATCCCGGCTCGGGGAAGACGACCACGGTGGCCATCGACCGCGGGCGAACGCGACGCTCCCGAGCTGACCCGAGACCCGTCGCCAACCACCGGCCGGGCGATGATCGTTGCCCATCGTGGGGCGTCGGCCGGCGAGGCCGAACACACCCTGCTGGCCTACCAACGGGCGCTGGACAGCGGCGCCGACGGCCTGGAATGCGACGTGCGGCTCACCCGCGACGGGCACCTGATCTGCGTCCACGACCGGCGCATCGATCGCACCAGCAACGGCCGCGGCGTCGTCAGCGAACTCGACCTGGCTCGGCTGGCCGAACTGGACTTCGGCTCGTGGCACGCGGGCGTGGGCGATGCATGGCCGGATTCGGCCGACCAGCTGATGAGCGACGAGCCGTACCTGGCCGGGGTGGCGCCGGACCGCGACGCCGCCACCGGCCGGGTGCTCACCCTCGACGCGCTGCTGGCCCTGTGCACCGACGTTCAGCGGGAGATCACCCTGCTCGTCGAGACCAAGCACCCCACCCGATACGCGGGCCTGGTGGAGAAGGAGCTGGTGCGCACGCTGCGCCGCTTCGGTCTGGCCGGGCAGGCGCCGCCCGGCGCGGCCCGGCGCGAGCCGGCCCTCGCCCGCGACTCGCCGGTCCAAGTGATGGTGATGAGCTTCGCCGCCGTCGCGTTACGCCGGGTGCGGCTGCTCGCTCCGGATCTGGAGACCGTGTTCCTGCTGGAGCGGCCGCCGCCGCTGCGCCGCGGCCGGGAGTGGCCCGGCGGAACCGGCGTCGTCGGCCCCGGACTGGAGCTGGTACGCCAGGATCCCGACTTCGTCGCCCGAGCTCACGCCGACGCCCACCCGGTGTTCGTCTGGACGGTGGATGACCCGCAGGACGTCGGCTACGTACTCGAGCTAGGGGTGGACGCGGTGATCACCAACGACCCGGTCACCGCCTTGCGGGTGCGCGCCGCTCGCCCCGGCGGCGCGGGATAGCAGAAAGTTCAACTGGACGGGTTTGGCCGGCTTCGAGCGCGGGAACGCTTCGTTGATGGCGATAGCCATGCCCGCAACTGTGCGTGGCGGAGATCTCGACCCGGCCCAGAGATCGCCCCGATCACGTCGCGGCCAGCGGTCAGCGGCTTATCCCGATCGCCTGGGCAGGAGGGTCGCGTGCGCCGTATGTGGGTTCGCAGCGCGCCGGCCAGCGCGGCGACGGTGCGGCACAGCCTGACCTTCGACATGGAGCGGGCCGGCCTCGGGCGCGACCTCGCCGACGACGCCGCACTGCTGGCCAGTGAACTGGTGTCCAACGCCATCCGGCACGCCGCCGCCCTGCCCTCCGGCCATCTGGTGGTCGACTGGGACATCGACGCCACCGGGGTGCGGATCCAGGTGGCCGACGGCGGCAGTGACCGTCAGCCCGCGGTTCGCCAGACCAACCTCGACGACACCTCCGGTCGCGGTCTGGCCATCGTCGCCGCCCTGGCCGACGACTGGGGCGTCGAGCCGAACGCGGCCGGCGGCACGACGGTGTGGGCGCACGTGTCGCGCGCGAAACCGACGACCTGAGCCGCCCGGATCAGGTCGGCAGTCCGCGCATCACGCGCAGGGCCACCGACAGGGTGGCCAGGTCACAGGTATCCCGGCTCAAGGCCTCGGCGACGGTGTTGCGGGCCCGCGCTACCCGCTCGGCGTTCGCCGCCTCCCAGGTGTGCAGACGCTCCTCGGCGGGTCGGTCCGAGGCGGTGGTGCGCAACACCGCCGTGGTGATCGCGGCCAGGGCGGCGTACACATCGTGGCGCAGCGCGGCCCGGGCCAGCGCCGACCAACGGTCCACTCGCGGGAGCGCGGTGATGGCGGTGAGCATGCGGTCGACGCTGAACCGTTCGGAGACAGTGAAGTGCAGCTGGGCGACTTCCTCGGCCGGCCGGCCGCAGGCGGCGGCGATCTCCACCACGTCGAGCAGCAGGTAGGCCGAGAGCAGGGTCGCGACCCGCAGCGCCAATTCCTTCGGTAGCCCCGGCCCGACCAGACGCTGCACATCGGCGTCGAGGGCCAGCCGCTCATCGCCGCGCAGCATGGCCGGCACCCGCGGGGAAAGGTCGCGGATCGCCGGGCGGAACCGCTCGACCTCGGCCGCGACGTCGCCGATCGGGTACCGCACGTCGATCAACCACCGCGTGGCGCGATCAGCCAGCCGGCGGATGTCGAAGTACGCCGCGTCCTGGGCAACGGTCGGGATCTGGTTGTCGAGCGCCTCGATGTCACGCCAGTTCGACTCGAGATCGAACACCTCCCGGGTGATGGTGTACGCCAGCGCGACCTGGGCGGCGTCGGCGCCGGTCTCCTCCACCGTGCGGAACGCGAACGTCGTGCCGGCCCGGTTGACCAGGTCGTTGACCACTGCGGTGGTGATGATGTCGCGGCTCAGCGGATGCGCCCGCAGCGAGCCGGCGAAGCGATCGGCGATCGAGTCTGGGAAGTAGCCGGCCAGCGCCCGGCCCAGCCACCCCTCGTCGGGCACGACCGAGCCGATGAGCCGCTCGGTCAACCCGATCTTGGTATAGGCCGCGACCACGGCGAGTTCGGGGGAGAGGAGGCCCAGACCGGCCGCCTCGCGCAGCGCCAGGTCCTTGTCGCTGGGCAGGAACTCGATCACCCGATCCAGGCGGCCATCGCGCTCGAGCTCGCGGATCAGCCGTCCGTACACGCCGACCATAGGACCGGCCAGGCGGCGCTCCAGACCGAGGAGGACGTTCTGCTCGTAGTTGTCCCGCAGCACCGCGACGGCCACCTCGTCAGTGCACGAAGCCAGCAGCCGGTTGCGCTCGGGCCGGGCCAGCGCACCCGCGGCCACTGCCTGGTCGAGCAAGATCTTGATGTTGACTTCGTGGTCGGAGGTGTCCACGCCGGCCGAGTTGTCGATCGCGTCGGTATTGATGCCGCCACCCGCCCGGGCGAACTCGATTCGACCCAGCTGGGTGCAGCCGAGGTTGCCGCCCTCGCCGATCACCCGGCAGCGCAGTTCGTCGGCGTTGACGCGGATCTGGTCGTTGGCCTTGTCCCCGGCGTCGGCGTGGCTCTCCGTGGTGGCCTTGACGTAGGTGCCGACCCCGCCGTTCCAGAGCAGGTCGACCGGCGCGCGCAGGATGGCCCGCATCATTTCGGCCGGGGACAGCTCGAGCGGACCGGCCGGCAAGCCGAGGCGCGCAGCGACCGGCGGCGTCACCGGAATCGTCTTCAGGGACCGCGAGTAGACCCCACCGCCGGGCGTGATCCGGGCCGGGTCGTAGTCGGCCCAGGACGAGCGCGGGAGCTCGAACAGCCGGCGGCGCTCGGCGAAGGACGCCGCCGGATCAGGGTCGGGATCGAGGAAGACGTGGCGGTGGTCGAAGGCGGCGACCAGCCGGAGGTGCTCGCTGAGCAGCATCCCGTTGCCGAAGACGTCGCCGGACATGTCGCCGATACCGACGACGCTGACCGCCTCTCGGCCGACGTCCACGCCGCGCTCGCGGAAGTGGTAGGCCACCGACTCCCAGGCCCCGCGGGCAGTGATGCCCATGGCCTTGTGGTCGTAGCCGACCGAGCCTCCGGAGGCAAACGCGTCACCGAGCCAGAACCCGCGGTCGAGGGCAATGGCGTTGGCCACGTCGGAGAAGGTGGCGGTGCCCTTGTCCGCGGCGACCACCAGGTACGGATCGTCGCCGTCGTAGCGGCGCACCCGGGTCGGGGGCTGCACGGCCCGGCGGCCGAGCGCGTCGGTGACGTAGTCATCGGTGAGGTCGAGCAGGGCGGAGACGAAAGCGCGGTAACAGGCCAGCCCTTCGGCGAACCACGCGTCCCGGTCGAGGCTGGCGTCGGGAAGTTGTTTGGCGACGAAGCCGCCCTTGGCTCCCACCGGCACGATTACCGCGTTCTTCACCATCTGGGCCTTGACCAGACCCAACACCTCGGTGCGGAAGTCCTCGCGCCGGTCGGACCAGCGCAGGCCGCCGCGGGCGACGAGCCCGAAACGCAGGTGCACACCCTCCAGCGCCGGCGAGTACACCCAGACCTCGAACCGCGGCAGGGGATGCGGGAGCCCCTCCACTCGATGCGGGTCGAGCTTGAACGCCAGCGCCCACCGGATCGGCGCCGGCTCGGCCGCAGTCGCCGCCGCCGCGGTCGCCGCCGCGTCCAGGGCTGATGTCGCCGACGGCGTGAGGTCGATGCGGTAGGCGTTGGTCCGCAGCGTCGCGACGATCAGCCCCATCAGTGAGCGCAGGATGCGGTCCTCGTCGAGGCTTCGCACCCGGCCCAGGGCATCGGTGAGCTCGGCCTCGATCGAGGTCGCGCTGGCCGGGTCGTCCGCGGGTCGGCCGGCGGCCTCGGGGGCTGGATCGAAACGGGCCTGGAACAGCTCGACCAGGCGCCGGGCGATCACCGGGTGGTTGATCAGCGTCTGCTCCACGTAGCCCTGGCTGAACTGACTGCCGGCCTGGCGTAGGTACCTGGCGTAGGCGCGCAGGATCGTCACCTGGCGCCAGTCCAGGCCGGCCCGCAGCACCAGTTCGTTGAACCGGTCTGGTTCGACGTCGCCGCGCCACAGCCGCCACAGGGCGTCGAGCATGCCGGCCGCGGTGGTGCCCGGAGTACCGGCGACCGCCGGGGTTGACGTCGGGGTTGGCGCCGCGCTCGGCGCAGTGGTGGACGCGCTCGGCCCCGAGGCGTCCGGGGACGCGGTGGGCGCGGAGGCAGCGCTGGCCGTGGCGGCGGCGGTGACGTGGGCGCCCTCCGGTATCGCGGCCGGGTCGAGGTCGACCCCGGGCGGCAGGCCGAGCCCGAAGTCATAGATCCAGGCCGGGCCGCCGTCGTGCCGGTCGATCTCGTAGGGACGCTCGTCCAACACCTCGATGCCGAGGAGGCTGAGCATCGGCAGGGCGCGGGCCAGGGAGATGTGGGTGCCGGTGCGCAGGATCTTCAGCCGGCGCACCGCCGGGTCGGCCGCCGGCGGGGTGTACAGGTCGAAGGCCAACCCGTCGCCGGCCGGTAGCTGCTCGAGCCGGCGGATGTCGCGTACGGCCGTCGCGGCGGTGAAGTCCTCCTTGTAGGCCTCGGGGAACGCGCGCTCGTAGCGACGGACGAGGCGCTGGCCTTCGTGCTCGCCCGCGGCCAGCATGAGCAGATCGGCCACGTCGTCACCCCAGCGGCGGGTCACCTCGGTGATCCGCGCCTCGACCTCGCGGTAGTCCGGCGTCGGCACCGGTTCACCGGGCCGCAAGGTGATCAGGTAATGCAGCCGGGCGAGCCCGAGATCGGAAATGCTGCTCTCCCGGTCGATCAGCGACCCGGGCCACCGTTCGGCCACGACCTCGCGGACCTGGCGGGTGGTCTCCGGGCCGAGGCGGTCCGCCGGCAGGTAAACCAGCACCGAGACGAAGTCGCGGTTGAGGTGGACCCGGCTGAACACGCCGACGCCGCCGCGCTCGGCCCGGTTGGAGACCAGGGTGGCCAGCTTGAGCAGGTCGTCGGCGTCGGCTTCGAGCAACTCGTCCCGGGGCAAGGTGCGCAGCGCGGCGACCAGCTGTCGGCCGGTGTAACTGTCGGCGCGCACGCCCGCACGCGACAGCACCTCCTTCACTCGGCGCCGCAGGACCGGTACCCGGCTCACGCCGGCGTCGCCACTCTCGTTGAACAGGCCGAGGAAGACGTGGACCTTGGCCGGCTCGCCCGGGCGGGTGGGCGTAACCACGCTCACGCAGTCGTAGCGCACGGCGCGCAGCACGGTGGACATCAACGCCGACTTGAACACCACCACCGGGGCGCCGCTGCGAAAGGCCGGCAGCAGCTCCAGCGGGGAGAGCGTGCGGTTGGGCCGCAGCACGCCGCTGGCCGGGTGGTCGACGTGAGGCCCGGTGCCGGACGGCGCGTAACCGGCTAGCTCGTTGGCCGAGTAGGCCACATGGCCCAGAATCATGAAGTTGCCGTCGGCCAGCCACCGCAGCAGCGAGCCCGCTTCGGCGCTGGTTTCCCGGTCGAACTGGCCCGGGTCCGCGGTGAGGGTGTCGGCCAGGGAGCGGATCAGGGCGTACGTCGCCGGCGCGTCCTCCACCGCGTGATGGACGTCGGTCAGCACGGCCCGCAGGTCCGCGGCGATCTCGGCTTCCTCGGCCGGCGGCACGGCGGCAATCTCGGCGTACATCCAGGACTCGCCGAACGCCCCGTCGGGCAGGTCGCTGGTGTCGGCGATGTCGTGGACGGTGAGCAGCCGGCCGTCAGCGTCGCGGCTGACGATCAGCTGCGGGTGCAGCAGGTTCTCCACCGGGTGACCGGTGACCTTCAGCTCCGAGCGCACCGAGTCGACGAGGTAGGGCGCGTCCGCGGTGACGATCTCGATCGCCGATGTATCGGCGTCCACCGCGCGAACCCGCACGAGGATCTCGCCCGGCCGGCGCAGGTGGCCGAAGCGCTGGTGTTCGCGCGCGACCCCATCGAGATAGGCCTGCGGGTAGCCGGGCAGTTGCGTCCCCACGTGGGCCAGGTAGCGCGCGGCGAAGGAGGTCTCGTCCGCGTGCTGGTCGGTGGTCATCAGCGGTACTCGCCGAGGCGGTGCCGAACGGGGCGGTGCCGATCGGGGCGGTGCCGAACGGGGTAGCGCTCATGGGGCGGTGCTGATCGGGAGGTGCTCATGCGGCACTCGACATCGGGCTCGGTCACCTCGTTGTGACGTCACGGGGCGGTCAGGGTCGCTCCCCATCGAACCACTTCAGGCAACCCGGCCGGCGGCTCGCAGCGCGCCGGACCAACAACGGAGGCGTCCCGGCAATGCGGTTGGGCGTGACTGAGCCGCGCACTTGGCGCCTTCGCCACTGCCCGTCAGCGGTCTACGGTCTCGACCGGCAGTCACTGCACGAGTGGCGGAGGAGGAGGATGCGCCGGTGAGTTCCATTCCAGACACGGCGGCGGCGCGGCCGACGCCCACCAGCGCCTCCTACTCGATCACCGTGCGCCTGCACGCCGACCCGCAGCCGGCCGTGGTCGGCGTGATCGCCACGACAGTGGGCGCGGCCGGCGGCATCGTCACCGCCATTGACGTCAGCGAGTCGCGCTACGACCGCCTCACGATCGACGTGACCTGCTCGGCGGCCGACGGCGAGCACGCCCAGGAGATCGTCGCCGCGTTGGGCGCCATCGACGGGGTCGTCGTGTACCGGGTCAGCGACCGGACCTTCCTGCTGCACCTCGGGGGAAAGATCTCGGTCGAGTCCAAGGTGCCGCTCAAGACGCGTGACGACCTCTCGATGGCCTACACCCCCGGCGTGGGGCGCGTCGCGTTGGCCATCGCGGCCAATCCCGAGGACGTCACCCGGTTGACGGTGAAGGGCAATGCGGTGGCCGTGGTCACCGACGGTTCGGCCGTGCTCGGACTGGGCAACATCGGCCCGGGCGCGGCCTTGCCGGTTATGGAGGGAAAGGCAGCGCTGTTCAAGCGGTTCGCCGGCATCGACGCCTGGCCGATCTGCCTGGACACCCAGGACCCGGATGAGATCGTGCGCATCGTGCGCGGCATCTCTCCCGGTTTCGGCGGCATCAACCTCGAGGACATCTCCGCCCCTCGGTGCTTCGAGATCGAGCGGCGGCTGCGCGCTGAACTGGACATTCCCGTCTTCCACGACGACCAGCACGGGACCGCGATTGTGGTGCTGGCCGCGCTGACCAACGCGTTGCGCTGCGTGGGCAAGCACCTGCCGACCGCCCGGATCGTCGTCTCCGGCGGCGGCGCCGCCGGCACCGCGATCGTGCATCTGCTGCTGGCCGCCGGCGTGCGCCACGTGCTGGTCTACGACCGGGAAGGGATCCTGTCGGCCGACGACGATCGCCTCGACGAGGCCAAGCGGGCCCTCGCCCGACGCACCAATCCCGACGGGGTGACCGGTGACCTGCGCGACGCCCTCGTCGGCGCCGACGTCTTCATCGGAGTCAGCGCACCGCGCATCATGGACGCGGCCTGGATCACCGAGATGGCCCCGCGGGCGGTCGTGTTCGCGCTGGCCAATCCTGACCCAGAGGTGGACGTAGACGCCGCTCAGCAACTCGCCACGATCGTAGCGACCGGACGCAGCGACTACCCCAATCAGATCAACAACGTGCTCGCGTTCCCCGGCGTGTTCCGCGGGCTGCTCGACGCCCGGGCCACCCACGTCACCACCGAGATGCTGATCTCCGCCGCGGCCGCCCTGGCCGGCTGCGTCTCGGACGAGCAGTTGAACGCGTACTACATCGTCCCCAGCGTCTTCGACGAGGCCGTCGCCCGGGTCGTCGCCGCGGCCGTGCGCGCCGCGGCCGAGGTTCACCCCGTGGCCGGCGCCTGACCGGCCGCCGCCCTACCCGGTGGCCGCGGTCGCGGCCCGAACCAGGTGATCGTTCTCATCGGGCCGGCCGATGGTGATCCGGACGCCGTAACCGGCGAAGTCGCGCACGATCACGCCGCCGGCCTCGCAGGCGACGGCGAAACGAGCCGCGTCGCCGCCGAGGGCCAGCCAGACGAAGTTGGCCTGGGAGGGCGTCACCGGCAGCCCAAGCGCGCTGAGTTCCTTGGTCACCCGATCCCGTTCCGCGGTGACGAGCTGCACCCGCGCCATCAGCTCCCGCTCGACCTCGGGCTCGAGGCAGATCAGCGCGGCCGCCTGGGCCAGCTGGCTGACCGCGAACGGCACCTGCACCGAGCGCACCGCCGCCGCGACGGCCGGGTCGGTGGCCAGGCCGTAGCCCACCCGCAACCCGGCCAGCCCGTAGGCCTTGGAGAACGTCCGCAGCACCACGACGTTGGGCCGGTCCAGTAGCTCGAGCCCGTCGGCCGCGTCAGGATCGGTGACGAACTCGCGATAGGCCTCGTCGATCACGACGAGGACTTCGTCACCGACGGCGCCGAGGAACTCGGCCAACTCGCCGCGCCCGACGATCGAGCCGGTCGGGTTGTTCGGCGTGCAGATGAAGACCACGCGGGTCCGCGGCGTCACCGCGGCGGCCAACCGATCGAGGTCGAAGGACTGATCGTCGCGGATCGGGACAGTCACCGGCACCGCTTCAGCCACCGCGGTCACGATCGGGTACGCCTCGAACGAGCGCCACGGAAAGAGCACCTCGTCACCGGCGGCAGCGAAGGCCTGTACGACCTGCTGGCACAGGGCCACCGAGCCGCACCCGACCATCACCTGTTGAGGGGCCAGGGCAAAGCGGGCGGCCAGCGCCGCGGTCAACCCGGTCTGGGACGCGTCGGGGTACCGGTTGGCCGACATCGCCGCCTCGGCGATGCGCACAGTCACCGCCGCCAGCATCGGGTAGGACGTCTCGTTGCTGGCCAGCTTGACCGCTCCCGTCACCGTGCGCCCGGGCACGTAGGCCGGCAGCGCGTCCAGACCGGGGCGGGGGTGAACGCTCACCCGACCACTGTGGCAGACGGTTGTCCCGGCCCCAACCCGCAACGGCAGCGCGGCTCAACCGCGGACCGCGGTCACCCCGGC
>JALZBL010000449.1 GCA_030947395.1 Actinomycetota bacterium
ACACCGACGCCGACGCGCTACCACCGGTGGACGGCACCGGCCGGGCCAAGTTGCTGATCACCACGCGCGCGCTGCGACTGCGCCGCGACCGGCCGCAACTGTTCGCTGCGTACACCCCGATCACCGCCGACGGCTCGGCCGCCGAGCACGTCGTGGCCTACGACCGCGGCGGAGCGGTGACGGTGGCGACCCGGCTGCCCGTCGGGCTCGCCGCGGGCGGCGGCTGGCACGACACGACGCTGACTCTGCCGGCCGGCGACTTCGTCGACGTCTTCACCGGACGGCTCCACCAGGGCCGGCCCGGTGTGGCGGACCTGCTGGGTGCGTACCCCGTGGCGCTTCTCGCCCGCGCCTGACCGCGCCGGGATGTGGAAATTTGCCGCGGCCGTCCGGGCGCCGGGAATGCCCCGACCGTGGCCGGCCGCAGCTGCCTCACGGCGTCAGTGCGGCGGCTGGAGGCGCTCCTCGAGGGCCGGCACGTCGAGGTCGGACTGCGGGTACCGCGGATCGAGTTCGGTCAGGGTTTCCAGCAGCAGGTGGCTGATCGCCCAGTTGCGGTACCACTTGTGGTCGGCCGGGACGACGTACCAGGGCGCGGCGTCGGTGGACGTGCGGGCCAGCACCCGCGCGTAGGCGCTCATGTAGTCCGGCCAGAGGGCCCGCTCGGCGATGTCCGCCTCGCGGAATTTCCAGTGCTTGGCCGGGTCCTCGAGCCGGGCCAGCAGTCGGGCTCGCTGCTCGGCGAAGGAGACGTTCAGGAAGCACTTGACCAGCGTCGTCCCGCTGGCCACCAGGTCGGCCTCGAACCGGTTGATCTCGTCGAAGCGCGTCTCGGCCTGGGCCTCGTCGATCGCCCCATGCACGCGCACGACCAGCACGTCTTCGTAGTGGGACCGGTCGAAGACGGCGACCTGGCCGGGCGCCGGGAGCGCGCGCCGGATCCGCCACAGGAAGTGATGGGCGAGCTCCTGGGGCGTCGGCTGCTTGAACGACGTCACCGTAACGCCGGCCGGCCCGAGCTGGCCGACCACGTGCTCGATCACGCCGCCCTTGCCCGAGGTGTCCATTCCCTGCAGCACCAGCAGGACCCGGCGGGAACCACCGGCCGTCGATTCCGCGTAGAGCCGCTCCTGTTGCTCGGCCAGGTCCGGCGCGGTGCGCTTGGCGAGCTCGGCCGCGGCCTTCGCCTTCGATCCCGGCGAGCCGGTCGTCGTCGCGGTGTCGTAGCCGGCCAGGTTGACCAGCCCGGGCTCCGCGCGCAGCAGCTCGCGCACCGGACATCGGGCCGGGGTAGCGGACTTGACATTCTTCTTCGACACGGGGCGACCCTAGCCGCTGACCCGGCGCCGTCCGGTCAACGGGCGCGCGGCTTGGGTCGCCCGCCGCCCCTTGAATATCCCCCATGAAAGGGTGTGCGCATGACGGTTCTGCGGGTGTGGGCCCCCCACGCCAAGCGGCTGCGGGCCCGCACGGTGATCGAGGGGCACCGGCCGGTCACCCACGAGCTCACCGTCGACGATCAGTCGTGGTGGTCGGGCGAGGTCGGCGAGATCCCGTTCGGCACCGACTACGGGTTCCTGATCGACGACGACGACGACGTCCGTCCGGACCCCCGCTCGCGCTGGCAGCCCGACGGCGTGCACGGCCTGTCCCGCCTGTACGACCCGTACGAGTACCAGTGGCACGACCGCTACTGGACCGGGCGCGCACTGCCGGGCTCGGTGATCTACGAGCTGCACGTCGGGACGTTCACCGACGAGGGCACGTTCGACGCGGCGATCGACCGGTTGGACCATCTGGCCGAGCTGGGCGTAACCCACGTCGAGCTGTTGCCGGTCAACGCGTTCAACGGGGTCTGGAACTGGGGTTACGACGGAGTGGCCTGGTACGCGGTGCACGCGCCCTACGGCGGCCCTGAGGGGCTCAAGCGCTTCGTCGACGCCGCTCACGTGCGCAGCCTCGGCGTGGTGCTCGACGTCGTCTACAACCACCTCGGGCCCAGCGGCAACTACCTGCCCCGCTTCGGGCCGTACCTGGCCTCGGGGCGCAACACCTGGGGCGAGTTGATCAACCTTGACGGCGAGGGCAGCGCCGAGGTGCGCCGCTACGTCATCGACAACGTGCTGATG
>JALZBL010000450.1 GCA_030947395.1 Actinomycetota bacterium
GTCGTGTCGTCCATGGTCGTCGTCATGGTTAGCAGCTTTGCCCTCCGCACGCCGACCCGGCATCCGTGAGCACCCCGGGGGCGCCCTGATCCCTGGCCGGTCGGGCGTCCGGCGGGTAGGGGTCGAACCTGATGCGCAACCGCCCTGCGGTGGGCCACCATTGCTTCATGAGGGCAACTTCATGAGGGCCGCGGTGGTCGCCGCTGCGGACAACTGGCCGGACCGCCGGGCAGAGCGTTGGGCGGCGAGCGGGGCGGACCTGCGGTCGGACCGCCGCCGGCTGTACCGCTCGGGGCGACACCGGGTGTTCGGAGGCGTGGTCAGCGGCTTGGCCGAACACCTCAGCATCGACAACCGCTACTCACGCAACGTGCTGCGACTGGCCTTCGTCGGTCTGACGTTGTCCGGCGGACTAGGCCTGGTGCTCTACGGCGCGTACTGGATCGTCATCCCGCTGCCCGCGGACGACTCCGCCCGCGGGCGGGTGCTGTGGCGCCAGTACGCGGCCGGCGCCTGTGCCGCCGTGGTGGCGGTCATCGTCGTCTCGCAGACCTTCTCGCTGAACGGCTTCTTCGTCCCGATCTTGTTGGCCACCCTCGGCGGAGCCCTGGTGTGGCGCCAAGGCTCGGACAACCAGCGGGAGCGGTGGACCCGCGTGTCCACCAGTTCCCTGCGCTCGACCGCGCGGGGTCGCACCGGCGTCATCCGGCTGGTCAGCGGGGCGGCGCTGGTAATCACCGGAGGCGTGCTGGTGCTCAACCGCGGCTCGAGCATCGAGGCGATCACCAGCGCCCTGGTAGTGGTGGCGGTGGTCGGGCTCGGCTTCGCGCTGATCACCGGGCCGTTGTGGGTCGGTCTGGTCGGGGACCTGTCCCTCGAGCGACGGGAACTCATCCGGGTCCAGGAGCGGGCCGATCTGGCCGCGCGGGTGCACGACTCCGTCCTGCAGACGCTGGCCCTCATCCAGCGCAACGCGGGCACCCCGCGGGAGGTGGCGCGCCTGGCCCGCGGCCAGGAACGCGAGTTGCGCACGCTGCTGTACGGACGCCGCACGGCCACCGGCCTGCTCGTCGCCGCGCTCAACGACGCCGTCGGCGAGGTCGAGGACGACTACGGCGTCGGGGTGGACGCGGTGGTGGTGGGCGATGCGGCGATGGACGCTGACCTCGACGCGGTCGTGCAGGCCACCCGGGAGGCCATGGTGAACGCGGCCAAACATGCCGGTGTCGACACGCTTTCGCTCTACGCCGAAGTCGACGCCGAGGAAGTGGTGGTCTACGTGCGCGACCGCGGCCGCGGCTTCGAGCCCGACGAAGTGCCGGACGATCGGCACGGGCTGCGCGGATCGATCCGTGACCGAGTCGAGCGCCACGGCGGAGCTGCTCTGGTGCGCAGCGCCGCCGGACAGGGGACCGAGATCGAATTGCGGATGGGACGGAAGCGGTCGTGACCCGAGCAAGGGTGTTCCTGGTCGATGACCATGCGATGTTCCGGGCCGGTGTGCGCGCCGAGCTGGGCGGATCGGTGGACCTGGTCGGCGATGCCGGCACGGTGGCCGAGGCGATCGACGGCATCCGGCGCACCCGTCCGGACGTCGTCCTGCTCGACGTCCACATGCCCGACGGTGGTGGGGCCGCGGTCCTGGGCGCGCTGCGCGACGAGCTGCCGCAGACCCGGTTCCTCGCCCTGTCGGTCTCCGACGCGGCCGAGGACGTCATCGGCCTGATCCGCGGTGGCGCCAAGGGTTACGTCACCAAGACGATCTCGGCGGCCGAGCTGACCGACGCGGTGGCGCGGGTCGCGTCGGGAGACGTCGTGTTCAGTCCCCGACTAGCCGGCTTCGTGCTCGACGCGTTCCGGGACTCACCGGCGCCGCCGTCCATCGACCCCGAGCTGGATCAGCTCACCCCGCGGGAAAAGGAGGTACTGCGCCTGCTGGCCCGCGGCTACGCCTACAAGGAGATCGCCAGGGAGCTGTTCATCTCGATCAAGACGGTCGAGACCCACGCCTCGAACGTGCTGCGCAAGCTGCAGCTGTCCAGCCGCCACCAGCTGACCCGCTGGGCCGCTGACCGGCGGATCGTGTGAGCGCTACGTCCGGGCCGGATTCGCGTGGCTCGGCGGCGA
>JALZBL010000451.1 GCA_030947395.1 Actinomycetota bacterium
GCTCGGCCGGCGGCGATGCGCCGAACGCCTCGGGCGCGCTCGGGCGCCGGGGCGAGCTCGGGGGCCCGGTCGACCCGCCGAGGGGGGTGGCCCAGGTGGCGATGTCCACGGCGTAACCCGGCGCGTCCTCGGGCAGGAGGTGGGCCGCGCCTTCGTAGCGATGCACGTCGGCCTGCGGCAGCCGGGCCCGTAGGTCCCGCAAGTACTGCTCGCCGAACACCGGGTCGCGTGGGCCCCACAGCAGCAGGGCCGGGACCTCGAGGTCGTCGACGCCGTCGCTGATGGCCTCTAGGGCGGCCTGGCTCGCGTCGCGCGCGCCGAACGGGATGTCGGCGACGAAGTCGCCCACCGACCTCCGCCGCGCCGCGCCGCGGTACGGCGCGGCGAATGCCCTGCGCACTTCGCGCGGCAGCGGCGGCCGGCTGAGCACGGTGGCGGCCCGGACGAAGATCGGCGTCCGCACGCACAGCGCCTCACGCAGGACCCGGAGGTGGGCCAGCCGGATCAGCGCGGGCGCCCGGGTGTCGTCGGGCTGGTGCACCGCGGTGTTGGTCAGGACCACGCCACGCACCTGGTCGCGGTGCCCGAGCGCCCAGCCGAGGGAGATGATGCCGCCCCAGTCGTGAGCGACAGTGACCACCGGCCCGGTCAGCCCCATCGCCGCGGTGAGCGCGTCGAGATCACTGACTCGCTCGGCCAGCCGGCGCGGCGCGGCGAGGCGCTCGGAGTAGCCCATGCCGAGCTGGTCCGGGGCGACGACCCGCCAGCCGGGTGGCGCGGCCGCGAGCAGCCGCCGCCAGAGGTAGGACCAGGTGGGGTTGCCGTGGACACAGAGCAACGTCGGTTGGGTCGGCGGGGCGGCCGGGTCGGAGTCCAGGACGTGCCACTGGTGGGCGACGCCGTCCTGGCCGACCACGTCGATGGTGTGCGACCAGGCCGGGTCGAGTCCGGGTAGACCGGCCGGGGGCTGCCGCGGCGCCGCCGCATGCCCACGTCGCTGGCCCGTCACCACCGCAGTTCGAGGCAGGAGGCGTTCAGACCGGACCCGATGCCCATGAGGAGCACGGTGTCCTCGACCTGTAGTTGGTCGGCTTCCTTGGCCAGGGTGAACGGCACCGACGCCGGGCCGATGTTGCCGCGGGTCGGGAACGTGCGGGGTACCCGCGCCGGGTCGATCCGCAGCGTGCGGCAGATCGCGTCGGTGTGCACCTGCGAAACCTGGTGGATCAGGTAGCGGTCGGCCCCGTCGGCCCAGTCGAAGTCGGCCCGGGCGTCATGCCAAAGCGCCGCGCACAACTCGAGGCCGTACTTCAGCAGGTTCTTGCTGTCGGTCCGCATGAGTTCGACGTCGCCCACGCAGAGCTGGTGGTGCGACGTCGAAGCCCGGTTGGCCCCGCCGACCAGCCGGTGCCCCTCCGGGTGCCGGTCCGCCCGTCCCATGACCATGGCCACCGCCCCGGAGCCCAGGGTGAGAGTCGCGAACTCGGAGATGACGTCCTTCGACGTCGAGGAGTCGGCGTTGAGCCGGGCGATGGCGGCCTCGTGGGCCGGGCGGGCGTCCTCGCCGTCGACGATCAGGGCGTACTCGATCTGGCCGGAGTCGATCATGGCGGCGGCCAGCTGCATGCCATTCAGGAAGCCCAGGCAGGCGTTCGTCACGTCGAAGTTCTGGCACGAGCTGGGCAGCCCGATGGCGTCATGAACAGACACGGCCGTGGCCGGCTCGAGATGAGCGCGGCTGACCGACGTGTTGAGCATCAGACCGATGGCGCCCGGATCGACACCGGACTCGGCCAACGCCTTGCCGCCCGCCAAGGCGGCCCCGTCGACGAAGGTGGTGCCCTCGCGCCACCATCGACGTTCGGCGATCCCGGCCAGCCGCTGCATCAGACCGGGCCGCAGCCCCACGCGCCGGTAGGCCGCGGTGAGCCGCTGATCCATCTCGGCCGAGGTCACCACGACCGGAGCGTCGATCGCGGCGACGGTCAGCACCGTGGAGTTGGCCGCTGTGAACACCGAATTGCCCGTCATCCACTGCCTCTCGTGACGAAGAGGCGATCCCACCTCGCTGGCCCGGATGGCCGCGCATCCGCCGTCTCGAGAGCGGGCCTGTGTAGAAG
>JALZBL010000452.1 GCA_030947395.1 Actinomycetota bacterium
GGGTTGCACCGGTGAATTCCTCTGCGTCGGGTCAGATAAATCTTAGTCGGCCTGACTGAGATTATTGCACACCGCAGGTCCCTCCCCGTCCGCGGGCCAGCGACGATCTACCCCTTGATCACCAGGAACCTGGTTCTCGAACGCCGCTCGATGTTGCCTCCGGCGTCGACGATCGCGCCGACCACGCCGGCCCTGATCCGCGTGTGCGCGGAGAGCCCGGCCCGCAGCTTGCTCAACTGGCCCCGTGAGAACGAGATCTTCGTCTGCTTCTTCCCGCGTGAGCGCAGCACGTAGAGGTTCGACAGTGCCCGGAACGGCTTCGCGTGGCCGATCTGCACGACCGCGAACGATCCGAGCACGCACTTACCCGTGCAGGACACCGTCGCGTTGACATGCCGGGCCGCGACGGGTCGCTGGCCACCGGGCAGCGACAGCCCCACGCCGACGATCTGCGGCTGCGCGCTCAGCGCCGCCGAGGCGAAGGTGGCGAGGTTGAGGCTCCCCCAGCCCGAGGCGTCGTCGTAACCGACGCGGGCCGTGCAACAGCCGAGCGCTTGGCGGTTGCCGAGGATGAACGGGCCGACGTCGTTGCCGATCGTCAGCACGTCGGAGAACACCCCGCCGCGCACCGACGGCGCGCGTCCGAGCCGGTAGATGAGTGGGTTGGCCAGCCCGAGGTCCTGCCGCTTGTGCATCCTCAGTTCCTGGTCGACCAGCGCAAAGCCGCCGGCCAACAGCGGGGTGGCGGCGCTGGTGCCGCCGACGCCCTGCCACGGATTGTGGTTCTGCGAATTGATGCAGTCGGTGGTGGCCGAGCAGTAGATCGCGTACCCGGGGGCCACATCCGCGAGCATCGAGACGTCGGGCACTTCACGTCGGTTCCGGACGACCGTGCCCTGCTGGTAGGGGGGCCGCTTGAACAACAGGCTCGGTCCGCCGCCACCGGCCGACCCCGGCTGGAGGTTCGTGTCGTTCCAGACCGCCTGTCCGGAGATCGTGTTGTTCGTATTGAGGAACAGGTTGGTGCCGCCGACGCCGGTCACCCACCAGGAGGAAGCCGGGTAGTTGACCGCGACTCGGTGGATCGGCGTACCGTCGCTCTGTAGGCAGTCCGCCGAGCCGGAGTCGCCGCTCGAGTCCAGGAAGCTGATCCCGCTGGCGGCGGCCATCTCCAGCGCGCCCTCGGCGGCCAAGACCCCGTTCTGGCCCACCGCTCCGTAGACGAAGGGCTCGCACAGCCCGAGCGAGGCCGAGATCACCTGCGGTTTGTAGCCCCGGTTCTGCAGCGGTGAGGTCAGGGCCTGCAGCGCCGCGGACTCGGTCGCGCTCGACTCGTAGACGTCGATCCCCTTCAGCCCCGGGGCGGCGGCGGTGAGCACCTCGAGGTCGAGGGTCGACTCGCCGCCCGGCCTCAGCGCGCGCCCCAGCCCGACGCCGAAACTGCTGATCGGGGGCACCCGCAGTCCGAAGCACTGGGCGAAGGCGTTGATGTCCGACTGCTTGAACCCGTCGATCTCGATCAGCGCGACGCGCTCGCCCTGACCGCTCACGTTGCCCGCGTGAAGGGGGTCGTACTGGTACGCGGTCAGGTACTGGTTGGGGGTGAACGACCCGGTGGCCACGCCGGCCCCGCACCCGCTGGGGGTCCCGGTGACCGGGAAGTATCCCGATGCGGCCTGAGAGGCCGCATGGGCGCCGGCGCGGGAACTGCGCAAGCGCCTGGGCGGGCTGAGTACCGGGCGGGTGCTCAGGCCGACGACCCCGGTGACCAGGCCGCGTAGCGCAGCGGGCACGGCCGGCGAGCCGGCCGGTGCCGTGAACGGCGCGCCGCGGGTCGCCTGGTACTCGGCCAGCGGGGTGGCGAACAACCGCTCGGCGGTGGCGGCGCTGAGCGTCGCGTCGACGAACAGCCCGGTCGCGTCGACCCTGACCGCGGTGGCGCGGACGCCGTGCAGATAGGCCAGGACACGGCGCCGGGTGGAGGCCGAGGCGCCGAACTGGCGGCTCAGCGACGCGATCGACTCGTAGTGTCCGAACTCGGGCGAGCCCGGCGTGGTGACCGCGAGCGCGAAGCGTCGCAGGCCGGCGTTGTTCGCCCGCAGGGGGAGCACCAGCTG
>JALZBL010000453.1 GCA_030947395.1 Actinomycetota bacterium
CAGCTCGGAGGACAGCGTGCCCGTGCCCGACGTGGGGATACACGAAGGCATCACGGCCACGAACATCACGGTCGGGGACGCCGTCATCGCCAGCGTGGCCGGATTGGGGCTGAGCGCGATCTTTGGCATCTCCGTGATCGATCAGGCGACCGCCGTCGCCGAGCGGGAGGGACATCTGCCCAAGCCCGTGGTGCTGATGCCGGGCCTCGACCAGCCGCCGGCGGTGCCGCAGGTGCTGCCGGTTCAGCTGCTGCGTATGGGGACCGTCGCCGTCCTGGGCATCCCGGGCGAGCTGACCACGATGGCCGGCCGCCGCCTGCGGGCCGCCGTCCTTGACGCCATGACCGCCACGGGCGTCACCCACCTCGCCCTCGGCACCTATGCCAACGAGTACGCGCAATACATCACCACGCCCGAGGAATACGGTTCCCAGCAGTACGAGGGCGCTTCGACCTTGTTCGGGCCCCATACCCTGGATGCCTACCGGCAGGTGGCGGCCGGACTCGCGAGCGCGATCGTGCAGGGCACGGCATCGGAACCCGGTCCCGACCCGACCCCGTGGACTTCCGCCCCGCAGCGCCGGTACCGATTCCGGAACCTGTCGGGCCGGGAGGTGAAGCTCTCCTTCTACCACGCCGAGGACTCGCTGCAGTGGTTCACCCTCCCCAACGGGGAGAAGACGATCAACGCCGGTGCGGAGGTCGCCTACCCCGAGCGGGAGTTCACCGGAGCGCTCCTGCCGACCATCGAGAGGCTCACCGTCTGGGTGAGCGACGACGTCCAGCCGAAGATGGACGCCGGTCAGCTGCTGACCATCTCCGCCGACGGTTCGGTGGCCGTGGGCGACTACACCCTGCCGGCACGGCCCTCGAGTCACTGACCGGCAGGCGGCTCGGCGACTTCAGGCGGTCTGCCGCGGTGCGCGCTGCCGGGCCCGTTTGGTGGTGAACATCGCGGCGTCGGCGCTGCGCAGCAGGCTTCCGGCGTCGTCGGCGTCGGCCGGGAACACGGCCCGGCCGATGCTGGCGCCGACCCTGAGGTCGTGTCCATCGATCGTGAACGGCTGGGTGAACGCCCGCCCGAGCCGGCCGGCCACGATGTCCGTCGCCTGCGGGGTGGTGCGCGCGGCGACCAGGACGGCGAACTCGTCGCCACCGAGTCGCGCGACGGTGTCGGTCGACCGCGTGCACTGCATCAGGCGCCGGCCGACGGCGGTCAGCAGCGCGTCGCCGGCGTCGTGACCCAGGCGATCGTTGACCGGCTTGAAGCCGTCCAGATCCAGGTAGAACAGGGTGACCTGGGCGCTGTGCTGGCGGGCATGGCTGACCGCGCGGCGCAGCTGCTCGGTGAACTGCAGGCGGTTGGGGAGACCGGTGAGATCATCGTGGAGGGCCTGGCGGGTGATCTGATCGAGCAGCCGCCCGTTTTGCAGCGCCGTGGTTCCCTGCGCGGCCACGCCCGAGAGCCGGTCCAGCAGGTCCGGGGTCGGGTCCAGCCGACCGGCCTGATCGAGCACGGACACGGCAACCAGGCCCAGGAGCTGATCGGGGGTGGCGAGCGGAACGCAGATTGAGGCCACCGCGCCGATCGAGGCCGAAAGCTCGCGCAGGACCGGGTCTCCAGAGTCGGCGGCTGTGAAGATCGGCTCGGGCCGGGGGTCCCGCAGCAGTTTCTCCAGCCGTCCGCCCGGGCTCGGCGCGCGGCGCCACGGCTCGGCGTCCTGGGCAGGTCCGGCGCCGGGCTGGTTGATGGCTCGGCGCACGAGCTCGCCCCGGTCGGGGTCCCAGAGAAACACCCCGACCCGGTCGCAATCCACCACGACGGGTACGGCATCGGCGAGCCTGCGAGCGCGCCGCGGAGTGATTCTTCAGGATCATCTGGGCGTACTCGGCGGCCTGCTCCTGATCGAAACCCCGGTGGTGATAGTGGAGCTCACCGCCCTCGGTCGTGCGGACCGCGAGCAGGTAGCGGGGGGCGCGGATCTCCACCGCGGCGCGGTCGGTGATCCTGGCCAGGACGTCGGCGATGTCATCCGCACCGATCAGGTCCGAAGCCGTGTCAAAGACGCTGTGCAACCGCTCCTTCATCGCCTCTATCTGTCCCAGCAGCGCGTTGT
>JALZBL010000454.1 GCA_030947395.1 Actinomycetota bacterium
GGGACGGCCTGGTCAAGCACCTCCAGGGCCGTGGCTACCGTTCGGATGAACTCGTGACTGCCGGCCTGGCCAAGCAAACCCAGCGCGGCTCACTGATCGACCGCTTCCACCGCCGCCTGCTCTGGCCGATCCGCGACGTGAGCGGGGATGTGGTCGGTTTCGGGGCGCGCCGGTTGTTCGACGACGACCAGATCGAGGCGAAGTACCTCAATACTCCCGAGACCCCGATCTATAAGAAGAGCCAGCTGCTCTACGGCATGGACCGAGCCAAGAAGGAGATCGCCCGTCAGCATCGGGCCGTGATCGTGGAGGGCTACACCGATGTGATGGCCTGTCACCTGGCCGGCGTGACTACTGCCGTTGCCACCTGCGGCACCGCCTTCGGCTCCGAGCACGTCACCCTGCTGCGGCGGCTGCTGATGGATTCCGACACGTTCCGCGGGGAGGTGATCTTCACCTTCGACGGCGACGCGGCCGGGATGAAGGCGGCCGAACGCGCGTTCGGGGACGACCAGAAGTTCATGGCGCAGACGTTCGTCGCCATCGAGGCCGAGGGCCGCGATCCCTGCGAGCTGCGCCTATCCGGCGGCGACGTGGCGGTGCGCGATCTGGTCGCCCGCCGGATCCCCCTCGTCGAGTTCGTCCTGCGCACCACGGTCGGCCGGTTGGATCTGGAGACCGCGGAAGGCCGCGCCGGGGCTCTGGACACCGGCGTCCCGCTGGTCGCCCGCATCAAGGACCACTCGCTACGGGACGAGTACGCGCGGCGGCTGGCCGGCCTGGTCGGGGTCGACGACCCGTTGCGGGTGGTGACGCGCGTGCGCGGGCTGGTGCGCTCGGGCGCGCGCTCGGAGGCGGATACGGCGAGCTCGGCGACGGCTGGGACCCGCGGTGCCCTTGACCCGGCGGTGGTCTCGCTCGAACGTGAGGTGCTGAAGGTGGCCGTGCAGCATCCGGGGCTGGCCGGTCCGGCCTTCGATGCCCTGGAGAGCGAGCTGTTCGCCCAACCGGGTCATCGGGCGGTGCGCGAGGCGATCGCCGCCGCCGGGGGTACCGCGGCCGGTTCCGGTGGCCCGGCTACGGAGTGGACCGCGCGGATCGTCGCCCAGCTGGCCGAGGATTCCGTGCGCGACCTCGTCCCGGGGCTGGCGGTGGAGGCACTACATACCGACGGTGATTCCGTCGAGCGGTACGCCGACGCAGTCATCGCCCGGTTGCAGGAGATTGCCATCGCCCGGCGGGTCGGCACCCTCAAGTCCCGCCTGCAGCGGATCAACCCCCTCGAGTCGGCCCAGGAGTACGGGCAGCTGTTCACCGAGCTGATCGCCACCGAGAACCACCGGCGGCTGCTGCGGGAACGGGCCATCGGTGGCACCGGTTGAGGAGTTCCCGTGCTCGGGCGTAAGCGGGTCCCGGCGTCGCTGCGGGCCGAATTGGATGCCGACGAACGCGTCCTGGGCTGGGGCACCACGGCCTCGGGTGACGTGGTTGCTGCGACCAACCTCGGCCTGTGGTGGCCCGAGCATCCACCCCGGCGCATCGCCTGGCACCTGATCGACCGGGCCGCGTGGACCGAGGCGGGACTGTCGGTGGTCGAGGCCGATGTGGTGGACGACCTGCTTCTCCTCGACCGCCCCGCCCGCGTCGTCGCGCTGGCGGAGGAGGGCAAGCTCCCCGCCGCGGTGCGCCGGCGGGTCGAAGCCAGCGTCGCCCGCACCATCGAGGTGATGACGTCGGCCGGGGCCGCCCTGGTCGTGGGGCGGCGCGTGCCCGGCCGGGACGGCTTGGTGTGGTGGGCCCGCCCGCCGCGCGGCGCCGCCGTTGACGAAGAGGTACGGACCGAACTCGAGGTGGTCGTGAAGCGGCTGCGGATCCAAACCACCGCCGCGCTGGAGCAGCTGTAATCGCCCGGCAGACGCGCGGCGGCCGGTCCGTTCACGCCCCAGTGCTGATCTGAACGGGTGGCCCACGGGAGGGCGGCTGCGCGCGGTCCGCGCGCGTGGCATGGGGTGTATTCCGTCCATCCCGGCGCCGCTCGGCTGGTGGCGGTGGCCGAGACCGGCTATGGACGATGAACACTGTCGGCCGGGGGGTCTACACAGCGAGGCTTCATGAC
>JALZBL010000115.1 GCA_030947395.1 Actinomycetota bacterium
GACGACGGCGCACGGCGACTGCGGGTGGTGCGCGGGCACCCCAGTGCCGAAGAGGTCGCGGTCCTGACCGCGATCACCGCGAACCCAGGCGCGGCCACCGGGCAAACTGGTGCGGGGACCGCGCTGGGGGCCCGTTGGGCCGACCCCGCGCACATGCACCGGCGCCCGCGGCGAGCTGGCCCCGGCGCCTGGGCCGCGAGCCGGCGCTGGTCCTGACGCCTGGGCCGACCGAGCGCCGATGCGCTCGCGTCTTCCCCGACGTCAGGCGGCCTGCAGAACAGTCATGGTCCAGCTCAGCGGCGGCAGTTCCACGTGCAGTTGCCGGTCGCGCACCTCGGCCTTCTCCAGCGGCACTGGCCTCACCCGATCGGGGGCGTCGGCGGTGTTGGCCGAGGAGGGATCAGCGGAGGTCAACACCCAGCTCTCGGCGATGGTCTGCGGCGGGAAGCCGGTGAGGTCGGTGTTGAGGGTCACCGGCTCGTCGAGGGAGCGGTTGATCGCGAACAGCACGGTGACCCCTCGCTCGGGGTCGGTGGTGACCACGGCGTCGCACACCGGCGCCGCGCCCCACTGCTGGGTCTCATACGTTGGCGCGGTGAGCGCGCCGCGAAGCACTACGCCCTGGGCCCGGGCCGCGGCCTGGGCGAAGGGGAAGAAGATCGTCTGCCGCCAGGCCGGGCCACCGGGCTGGGTGCGGATGGGGCCGATGACGTTGACGAGTTGGGCGAGACTGGCGGCCTGAACCCGGTCGCAGTGACGCAGTAGCGACAAGACGAGACCGCCGAACGCGACGGCGTCCATGGTGGTGTACTCGTCCTCGATCAGCGGCGCCGCGGGGTCCCATCCGGCGTCGCCGAAGCTCTGGTCGAAGCGCGCCTCGTACCAGACGTTCCATTCGTCGAAGGACAGCTTGATCTTCTTGGCGGACTGCCGCCGGGCCGCGACGGCGTCGACCGTGGCCACGACGGCGTCGATGCACCGGTCCATGCCCACTCCGCTGGCCAGGAAGCTGGCGTCGTCGCCGTTGAGCGGTTCGTAGTAGGAATGCAAGGACAACCAGTCGACGTCGTCCCAGGTCAGGTCGAGCACCTCGTCCTCCCAGGAACCGAAGGTCGGCATCCGGGCGTTCGAGCTGCCGCACACCACCAGTTCCAGACTGGGGTCGATCCGGTGCATCGCCTTGGCGGTCTCCGCCGCCAGGCGGCCGTACTCCCTCGCGGTCTTGTGCCCGATCTGCCAGGGCCCGTCCATCTCGTTGCCCAAACACCACATGCGCACGTCGTGGGAGGCGGTGGCGCCGTGGGTGACCCGAAGGTCCGACAGAGTCGTGCCGGCGGGGTGGTTCGTGTACTCGAGCAGGTCGATGGCCTCCTGGATGCCCCGCGTGCCGAGGTTGACCGCGAGCATCGGCTCCACCTTGGCCTGCCGGGCCCAGCGGATGAACTCGTTCAGGCCGAACTCGTTGGTCTCAGTGGTGTGCCACGCCAGCTCGAGCCGCCGCGGTCGGGCCTCGCGTGGTCCCACGCCGTCCTCCCAGCGGTAGCCGGAGACGAAGTTACCCCCGGGGTACCGCACGGTGGTGACGCACAGTTCGTGAACGAGGTCGAGGACGTCCTGGCGGAACCCGTCCGCGGTTGCGCTGCGGTGGGTCGGTTCGTAGATGCCGGTGTAGACGCACCGGCCCATGTGTTCCACGAACGACCCGAACAGCCGCGGCGGCACGGGGGCCACCGTGAACGCCGGATGGACGACGAGGTGGGCCTCGAGCATGCGTGCCCCTTCCTGGCCAGTGAGGGCGGATGACTACTTTATGCCGGTGCTGGCCACGCCCTGGACGATGCGGCGCTGGAACAGCAGGAAGACCGCCAGCAGCGGGATCAGACCGAGGACGGCCGAGGCCATCACTTCGGCGTAACGGATGCCGAACCCACCCTGCACCGTCGCCAGCCCGACCGGAATCGTCATCTGCTTGGTGTTACTTAGTACCAGCAGCGGCCACAGGAGGTTGTTCCAGGTGGTGACGAAGGTGAAGATCGAAACCGCGGAGATCGCCGGGCGGCACAGCGGCAGGCAGACCTGGTAGTAGATGCGCCACCACCCGGCACCATCCATCCGGGCCGCCTCGATGAGGGAGTCCGGGATGCCGGCGAAGAACGACTGGAATACGAAGACGGCCACCGGTGCGGCGACGGTGGGCAGGATGATCGCCCAGTAGGTGCCGAGGAGGCCGGCCAGCCGGAATTCCTGGAACTGGGGCAGGATCAGCACCTGGGTGGGGATCATCAGCCCGATCAGGACCAGGGCGGCGACGGCACCACGGGCCCGGAACTTGCTGCGGGCCAGCGCGAATCCGATCATCGAGCACACGATGACGGTGAACACCACGCTGAGCCCGGCGATGATGAAGCTGTTGAGGTACCACCAGCCGATGTCGGTGGAGTTGATCACGTTGCGGTACGCGCCGAGGGTCCAGTGATTCGACCACCACGAGGTCGGGTGGTTGGCGATCTCGCTCTCGGGTCGCAGCGACGTGATCACTGACCAGGCGAACGGCACGAGCCAGACCGCGGCGAAGACGATCAGGGTCGAGCGGACGAGGATGCTGAAGGCGCGCTCGCTCGAACGGGTCCGGGCTGGGCCGGTTCGCGCGCGAGCCAGCTTGCCGGTGGTGGGTTCGGCAGGTGCGATGGTCGAGCTCATGCCCAGGCCTTCCTTCCGTCAGCGTCGGTATCCACGGCGAGGCGAGGTCGCGGATCCTCCAGCGCCTGCGCGGCGGCGGCCTTCTCCCGGGCGTCGTTGCGGCGCGTGATCAGGAACCACGCGATCGAGACGACGAGCAGTAGTGCGAAGTAGACGGTGGTCGCCGCCGCGGCGTAGCCGGCGCGGTAGTTGGTGAAACCGACGTCGTAGATGTACTCGATGACCGGGCGGGTGGAGTAGTTCGGGCCGCCTTGCAGCAGCAGGTAGATCTGGTCGAACACCCGCAACGAGGCGAGCAACTGCAACACGATGACCAGGCTCGTGGTCCGGCTGAGCAGCGGGATGGTGATGCGGCGGATCTGCTGCCACGGCGAGGCGCCGTCGATCGCGGCCGCTTCGTACAGCTCCTCGGGGATGTCTTGCATGCCGGCGAGATAGAGGACGAAGTTGAAGCCGATAGTCCACCACACGGTCAGCACGACGACCGAGATCATCGCCCAACTGGCCGAGCCCAGGAAGTTCGGTTCGGTCAATCCGACCGCGGTGAACGCCCGCCCGAACAGCCCGATCTGCGGCGCGTACAGCCAGGTGAAAATGAGTACCACCGAGGCCGACGGGACCACGTAGGGCGCGAAGAACACCAGCCGGTAGAACCACTTACCGCGTTTGAGCCGCTCGGCCAGGATGGCCAGGAACAGCGCCAGCACGACGAGAATCGGTGTGGTCAGCAGCGTGAAGAGCAGCGTGTGCCACATCGAGGCCCAGAAGTCGGAGCTGGTCAGGGCTTCGCCGTAGTTGCGCAGCCCGACCCAGCCGCCGAGGCCCCCCTTGACCGTGGTGGTGTTGAACAGGCTCATCAGCAGGCCGTAGAGGGTGGGGCCGATGAGGAACAGGGTGTAGACGATGAGGAACGGGGCCGAGAACAGCCAGCCGGCGCGGTTGCCGCCGTCGTCGACGGAGGGGTTCCGTTCGACGTCGGTGACCAGTTCCGGCGCGGTGGCCACTGTGGTGGTGAGAGCCATGGCGGGGTCTCCTATTTCACCGGCGGCGGGGTTTGGGTGTAGCGCTTCAGCCCGGATCGCATCGACTTGACGGCCGAGCCGGGATTCGACCCCCCGCTCTGCACGCCACCGACCGCGGACCCCATGAGGATCTGGAAGTCCGAGCCGGCGCCGGTGTACCAGGCGTCGGGGTCGTAGCGGGCGTTGTAGGCCGCCTGGACGTAGTTGGCTTGCGGGCTCAACGAGGTGAAGGCCTTGCTTCGTTGCACCGGCAGCCAGGCCGGGACGTGGCCGCCCTTGGCCCAGGTCACGCTGTGGTCCAGCAGGGATCGGATGAACTGCACGGCATTGCGGGTGTCGGCGGCCGAGCGGTTCGGGTTGTGCGGGATGACCAGCGCGTGCGAGTCGGCGTAGGAGGCCGGCTGGTCGCTCATCACGGCGGGGATCGGGACCACGCTGAAGTGGGTGCCGGCGGTCTCGTAGGTCGGGATCTGCCAGACCCCGTCGAGCAGGAAGCCGGCCTTGCCGGAGGCGAACAGCGACGACGTACCGGCCTGGTCGACGCTGCCGGGCATCAACCCGAGCTTGCCGGTCAGCTGGCCCATGAACTCCAGCGCGGCCGCGGCCTTGTCGTCGTCCAGCAGCAACGCGGTTCCGTTGTTACCCACCACCTGGCCACCGAGCTGGTAGTACAGCGTGGCGAACCAACGCCAGCTCGTCGCGGTGTCGGCGTTGATGGTGATCACGCCGCCCCACTGCCCGGTGGCCTTCTTCATCGCCTGCATTGCCGCGATGAACTCGTCCTTGCCGTGTATTGGCTTGAGCTTGCCGTCCGCGCCGAGCAGTCCGGCCTTCTTCGCCATGTCGACGTTGTAAAACATGACGAACGGGTGCGTGTCCAGCGGGATGGCGTAGGTCGTGCCGTCGACCGTGGCCTTCTTCCACGCCGCGGGAGTGAACGACTCCGCGGTGATTCCGGCGGCGCCGACTCCGGCTTTCATGACGTCTGAGACGATCCCGGCGCGGGCCAATAGCGGCAGCCGGGTCAGGTGGGCGATGGCGACGTCGGGTGGCTTGCCGCCCGCGGTGGCCAGCGACAGCTTCGTGTAGTACGGGTTGCCCCAGGCCAGCGTGGTGGCTTCTACCGGCACGCCGCGGTGGGCGGCTCGGAACGCGTCCTCCATCAGGAGCATGTTGGCGCCGTCGCCACCACCGAACAGGTTCCAGTAGGTCAGCTTGCCGGCGTTGGCGTCGGTGCCGGCCAATCCCGCCGTCAGCGGCGACGAACAGCTCGCCAGCGCCCCGGTCAACGCCACCCCACCCAGCCCGGACAGGAACCCTCGCCGGGAAACCGATGCGACCACGATGAACCCACTTTCTGACGGTGGAGCTGTGACCTGGGCCTCATCGTGCACCAATCTTTGCATCGATGCAAGACTTTCTTTGCCACGATGCAAGAGACGCCCGGAGGCGGCGGCGGGCGACGACGTTCCCGAGCCCGCTGTGGGAAGGTAGGGCCCATGCCGGTTCGGTTACGCGATGTCGCCGATCGCGCGGGTGTATCTCCGCGCACGGTGTCCAACGTCGTAAACGGGTACCCCTACGTCTCCTCGACCATGCGGGCGAAGGTGCAGGAGGCCCTCGACGATCTCGACTACCAGCCCAACCTCGTGGCCCGCAGCCTGCGCCAGGGACGGACCGGCATCATCGGCTTTCTCGTCCCCGAGATCATTTCTACGTACTTCAGCGAGCTCGCCCACCAGATCGTCGAGCAGGCCAGCGACCTCGGTCTGACCGTCCTGATCGACGAGACCGGCGGAAGCGTGGAACGCGAGCTGGCGGTGCTGGAGGTCATGTCCCGGTCGGGCCAGGTGGACGGCATCCTGCTCAGCGCGCTCGGCCTGACCGGCCCCCGGCTCACCCAGCTACGGCCGCGGGTCCCCCTCGTGCTGCTCGGCGAGCGCACCGCCCGTTCCACCTTGGATCACGTCGGCATCAACAACATCGCCGCGGCGCGCGACGCGACCCGCCACCTCATCGCGAGCGGACGCACCCGGATCGCGGCCATGGCCGAGAAGTCGCAGCCACCGGCTCCGACGTCGCGGCTGCGGCTGCGGGGGTATCGGGCCGCGCTGACCGCCGCCGGCCTGCCCTACGAACCCGAACTCGTGGCGCGCATCGACTACTACCGCCGGGCCGACGGAGCCGAGGCCATGCACCGGCTGCTGAGCCTGCCCGCGCCACCGGACGCCGTCTTCTGCTTCAACGACCTGCTGGCCATCGGTGCGTTGCGCGAGATGAGCACCCAGGGCGTCCGCGTGCCCGAGGACATTGCGGTGATCGGCTTCGACGACGTCGAGGAGAGCCGGTTCTGCGTCCCCACCCTGAGCACCGTGACTCCGGACAAGGCCGAAATAGCGCGGCGGGCGATCGACCTGCTCAACCGGCGCGTCGCCGGCTCGCGCGAACCGACGCACGACATCGAGATCCCCTACCAACTCACCGTTCGGGCCAGCAGCTCCTCCCCGGCCCGCAGC
>JALZBL010000455.1 GCA_030947395.1 Actinomycetota bacterium
CCGGAGAAGTCATCGCGGACAAGCTCCCGCAGACTCCCAGCCGGCTCGAGATCCTGCCGCTGGCGGCGCGCACGCTGATCGGCGCATTCGCCGGTGGCCTTTGCGGCCGCCGCGACGGGGAAGCCCCCGCCCTCGGGGCAGTCATCGGTGGGCTCGGCGCGCTGGCCGGCTCCTGGCTGGGAGCCCGGTGGCGTGGCGTAGCCGGCAAGCGGCTGTCGAGCGACCTGCCCGGTGCGCTGGCCGAGGACGCTGCCGTGGCCGGACTGGCCACCCGGGCCGTGGGCTGAGCGCTCGACCGCGAAGAGAGCCGCCGGTGATCAAGCCGAGTTTGCGTCCGGCGGCTGGTTGAGCTGGCCGATGCGGATGTTGTTGCCGAACGGGTCGCGCAGGCCGAAGTCGATGCCGTACGGCTTCTCCGACGGCTCGTCGGTGAACTCGACACCCTTGGCTTTGAGCTCGGCGTAAACCCCGTGCGCGTCGTCGGTGGTGAAGATCAGCCAGCCGCCCATCGCCCCCTTGCTGACCAGCTCACGGACCTGCTCGGCGGTCGTGCCGTCCAGCGCCGGCGGTCCGGGCTTCTCGAGCAGGATCTGGCGCCCCGGCTGGCCGGGCACGCTGACCGTCAACCAGCGCATGAAGCCGAGGTCGGCGTCGGTGGCCACCTCGAGGCCGAGGGTGTTGACGTAGAAGTCCAGGGCCTGGTTCTGATCGAGCACGTAGATCTGGGACTGGCTGATGGAGTTCAACATGTCGGGTCCTCTCGGAAAGCATCGGATGGGGGAGGGATGACAGCGATGGATGGGCGATGGATGAAAGCGGTGGATGAAAGCGACTCGAGGGGACGCTAGCCACCCCGTCGGCTCGACGCTTCTCCGAAACTGCTCGGTCTCATCCAAGCCCGCGCGAAGCAGGACGGCACGGCGGCGACGGGACCTCGCCCTCGGTACTGGGTCGGAGTCTCGCCGACGATGTCGCGAAACGTCCGGCTGAACGTGCCCAGGCTGGTGAAGCCCACGGCCAGGCACACATCGGTGACGCTGCGGTCGGTGTCCCGCAGCAGGTACATCGCGCGTTCCACGCGGCGGCGCTGCAGGTAGCGATGCGGAGTCTCGCCGAAGGTGGCCCGGAAGGTGCGGATGAAGTGGGCCTCGGACACGTGGGCGATGCCGGCCAGCGCGGCGACGTCAAGGGGCTCGGCGTAGGCCCGGTCCATGGCGTCGCGCGCCCGCAGCAGGCGCCGGTTCGACTCCTCGACGGCCCGGCTCACCGCCCGATCCCACCACGGGTGCGCTCCCGGCCGCAGGTCGGTCCGCTCAGGCGGCCAGTTCGCCCGGGAGGGGCTGGTCGTGGACGAGAACCAGCCGCGAAACCGCGCGGGTCAGCACGACGTACAGCCGCCGCAGGCCGGCGGTTCGGCTCGGTTCGGCCGCCACGATGTCACCCGGTTCGACCAGCACCACCGTGTCGAACTCGAGTCCCTTGGCCTCGGACGCGGCCACGACCGTGACCCGCGCGTCGGCCTGCTCGGAGAGCCGATGAGCGTCGATGCCGGCGGCGATCAGTTCGGCGTGCACTCGATCGAGCGCGGGATCAGCGACGATGACGCCAACGGAGCCCTCCACGGGCACCCCGTCCACGACGAGGCAGCCGCGGACGGCGTCGACCAGCGCGGTCCGGCCGGTGCTCGACACTGACCCTTCGCCCGGCCGAACCGACGAGGCGGGGCGCAGCCCGGCGGCGATGTGCGGCAGCAGCCGGTTGGCCAGCCCGAGCACCTCGCCCGGCACCCGGTAGCCGATGGTCAGCGGGCGCACCGCGGCGCCGGCGTGCCCCAGGTGGACGAGGGTGGCCGGCCACGAGCCGGGGGCCCAGGGCGTCGTGGCCTGGGCCAGGTCACCGAGCACGGTGACCGAGCCGAGCGGGCTGCGGCGGGCCACGGCCCGGCACTGCATAGCCGACAGATCCTGGGCCTCGTCGACCACCACGTGTACGTACGATTCGCAGCCGTCGAGCAACCCGCGCAGCTCGTCGATCAGGACCAGGTCGGCCGCCGTCCACGGCGCCTGGCCGACCGTGCGTGGGTGCGTGGTCCAGGCCAGTAACGCCCG
>JALZBL010000456.1 GCA_030947395.1 Actinomycetota bacterium
AGCTCGGCGTACCCGCCGTCCGGGCGAGCAGGTCGGCCGCGACGGCGGCTTCGACCGCCGCCGCGTCGGCCCGGCGGCCCACGTGGTCCAGCAGCATGGCCACCGACAGGATCGCCGCGGTGGGGTCGGCCTTCCCCTGGCCGGCGATGTCGGGGGCGCTGCCGTGCACCGGTTCGAACATGCTCGGATTGGTTCGGCTGACGTCGAGGTTGCCGCTGGCGGCCAGGCCGATTCCGCCGGCGATGGCTGCCCCCAGGTCGGTGATGATGTCGCCGAACAGGTTGTCGGTGACCACCACATCGAAGCGGGCCGGGTCGGTGACGAAGAACATCGACGCGGCGTCCACGTGCTGGTAGTCCACCGTCACGTCCGGGAAATCGGCCGCCACCGCATCGACCACCCGCGCCCACAGGCCGCCGGCGTAGGTCAAGACGTTGGTCTTGTGCACCAGCGTCAGGTGCCGGCGGGGACGGTTCTGGGCGCGCCGGAAGGCGTCGCGGACGACCCGTTCCACGCCGAAGGCGGTGTTGACGCTCACCTCGCTGGCCACCTCGTGCGGCCCACCCCGGCGCAGCGCTCCGCCGGTGCCCGCGTACGGCCCCTCGGTGCCCTCGCGGACGACGACCATGTCGATCGACGGCGGGCCGACCAGCGGGGTGACCACGCCGGGGTAGAGCTTCACCGGGCGCAGGTTGACGTGGTGGTCGAGGGCGAAGCGCAGCCGCAACAACAGCCCGCGCTCCAGGACACCAGGAGGCACCGACGGATCGCCGACCGCGCCGAGCAGGATCGCGTCATGGCCGCGCAGCTCCTCCAGCACGGCGTCCGGGAGCAATTCCCCGGTCCGGTGATAGCGCTGCGCCCCGAGGTCGTACCGGGTGGCGGCGACGTCCGGGACGAGCGCGGTCAGCACCTTCAGCGCCTCGTCGGTGACCTCGACGCCGATACCGTCGCCCGGGATGACCGCCAGCCTCATGACGGGGACGGTAAACCCAGCGGGCTGAGGCCCGGTCACCGCCGTGGTGGGGCCGGGTTCGCCGCGGGGAACATCAGCGGGCGGCGTGGCCCTCCACGTAGTCGTCGTCACTGGTGACCCAGCTCATCAGACCGCGCAGCTGACGCCCGGTCTCCTCGATCGGGTGCTGCTCGCCGCGCGCGCGTAGGGCCAGGAACTCCGGCGCACCCGCGTCCTGGTCGGCGATGAAGCGGGCGGCGAACGACCCGTCCTGCACTTCGGCCAGCACCGCCTTCATGTTCTCCTTGACGTGGGGGTCGATCACCCGTGGCCCGCTGACGTAGTCGCCGTACTCGGCGGTGTCTGACACCGACCAACGCTGCTTGGCGATGCCACCTTCGTACATGAGGTCGACGATCAACTTCAGCTCGTGCAGGCACTCGAAGTAGGCGATCTCCGGCTTGTACCCGGCTTCGGTCAAGACCTCGAACCCGTACTGGACCAGTTGCGAGGCGCCGCCGCACAGGACAGCCTGCTCGCCGAACAGGTCGGTCTCGGTCTCCTCGGTGAACGTCGTCTCGATCGCGCCGGCGCGCGTGCCGCCGATCGCCTTGGCGTAAGACAGGGCCAGCGGCAGGGCCCCGCCGGTGGCGTCCTGCTCGACCGCCACGAGCATCGGCACTCCCTTGCCGTCGACGAACTGCCGGCGCACCAGGTGGCCGGGGCCCTTCGGGGCGACCATGGCCACGTCGACGTTGGCCGGCGGCTTGATGTAGCCGAAGCGGATGTTGAATCCATGCCCGAAGAACAGGGCGTCGCCGTCCTGCAGGTTCGCCTCGATCGACTCGGTGTAGAGGCCGCGCTGCTTGTGGTCCGGGGCGAGCACCATGATCACGTCCGCCTCCGCCGCGGCCGCGGCCGGCGTCAGCACGCGCAGCCCCTCGTCCTCGGCCTTGGTCCGGCTCTTGGATCCCTCGGGCAGTCCGACCCGCACGTCGACCCCGGAGTCGCGCAGGCTCAGGGCGTGGGCCTGACCCTGGCTGCCGTAACCCAGGACGGCGACCGTGCGCTGCTGGATCAGGGACAGGTCGGCGTCGTCGTCGTAGTACATCGTCACGGCCATGGGTGGGGCGTCTCCTTGTCGGGAAGTGGC
>JALZBL010000014.1 GCA_030947395.1 Actinomycetota bacterium
CGATCACCATGGTGCCCACTTCTACGGCGGACACGCCGACCGCCTGGTCGCCGGCGCGCAGATCGGAACCAATGTGACGTGAGAAGGATTCTTGTTGTCCGCCCTGAAGCTTGCGCCCCTTTCGCGGACACGTCGCTGCACGCCCGACGGCACCCTCCGGGACCATACTGCGACTGTCCGCTGCCACACGTGTTTCGACTGTGCGCCTGATCGACTGAGGAGCCCGGATGCTGAGCGACGACGACCTCCGCGCGATGGGAAAAGAAGACCGGGATGAACTGCTTCGGCGGTTGGTCCGGGTCGCGGGCGACGTGTCACTGGTCAAGGGCAGGGCGCAGCGTGAACGGTTCGTGGCCATCACTGCGGTCGCAGCGATCCTTCTGGTCGGCTGGGTTCTCTACCTTGCGGCGACGTTGCCGCGGACGTACACGACCGGTCACTGGCGCCTGACGTGGGTCGGCTTCGACTGCGCCCTGGCCGCGACCCTGGCGGCCACCGCCCTCCTGGCGATGTGGCGCAGGCAGCTAGTGATCGTGACGGCCATGATTGCTGGCTCGCTGCTCATGTGTGACGCCTGGTTCGACGCGACGACGGCTGCTGGCGCGGACCGGTGGCTCAGCTTTCTGAGTATCCCCGTTGAGGCCGGTCTTTCCATCGTGTTGTTCGGTACGGCGGGGGTGTTCCTGCACCATCTGTCCTCGTCAGGACCGACCGGGTCGCCATCACGGCAGTCGCCTTGGCGGCCGTTGCCCGGCGTGCGGGCCGGTGGTTGGAGGCCAACCTTCGACGCGTTGCGCGGCCAGCAGTCTGACCACAGTCGTTCGTCGTCGTCATCGGCGTGAATGAGCGGTCGGGATGTGACGGCCACTTCGCCGACGACAGCTTCTCGGTCGAAGTGCCCGGCCGGGCCAGGACGCCAGGCGCTGCCGCAAGCACCGCGACCTGGTCGGCCTGCTGCTGCGGCTGGCAATGACCCCCAACTGCGCCGGGCATCGTCTCCCAGGCTGTGACCGACGTAGGAAATGCCGCGCATGGTCCTCGGCCCTGTGGCCCAGCCAGAGCAGGCCAGAAGATTGGTGGGTCAGGAACCGGGCGGCCGGTAGCTGACCTGCTTGGTTGCTGCCGCGTCAAGCTCAGCGGTCGTCAGCAGCACGACGGTCTTGGCAACTACCCCGCCCGCTGCCGTAACGGCCAGAGCAAACGCGGCTGCCGCGACGTTGTCGGGCATATCCGCAATCACGTAGAGGTCGGTTCCCCCGAACGCGTAGAAGAAGGACTCCACCGTCCCATCGACGCTCTCCGCCGCCGCCTGGGCTGCCGTCTGGCGCGCGGTGCCGCCTTGAGCCAGTACGCCGCGGACACCGTCGAGGGTGTAGTTCACATCGAACAGGTACTTGGGCATCGTTGCCTCCAGGAGTCGGTGTACGAGACGGTAGGCCCTTCCTGATGCCTTGGATAGACGACCGGGATCCGATGACGTCCACCGCGCCAGAAACGTCGAGAAGCGTCCGGGAATGCCACCGCAGTGTGCGCTTAGCCGAGCTGGATCCGTCGATCGGTGTGGGCACTGAGCCGATGACCTCGTGAAGCAATTTGATGCGTGACGCGCGGATACACCAAGATCGCCGGCAATCAGATCCTGCGCAAAGGCCTGTACCCACTGGTCACCACCATCAGCACCGAAACCGGTGCGCCGGTCGTCGCCAGCATCCGGCTGCGGGCCGGCCGCGCCGGTTCCGGCAACGGCACCGCAACGATGGTCGCCGACGTCGCAGTGACTGGTGCGGATAGATCTGGCGGCATAGGTTGCCTGGTGCTGGCGAGTCGCGCCTCGAGACAGTCGGGTGCCTACTTGCGCGCGGCGAGCGCCACCTTGGAGGCTGTCGATGAGGATGTGGCTGTACAAGCTCTACACGAGCGTGCGCTCGAGCCTATGGCTGATCCCAGTGCTGTGCGTGCTGATTGGGGCGTCGATCTCCTTCGCCACTATCGCGCTCGACCGGGTGACCAACTACGACCTCGTCCCGCCTTCTCTCGTCGGGACGCCAGACGCGGCCTTGCAGATCCTGGCCACGGTCGCCACCTCCATGGTGAGCTTGACGGCGCTGGTGCTGACGATCGTGCTGGTGGTCGTCCAATTGGCGATGGGGCAGTTTTCGCCACGCATCGTGCAACGGCTCCTTCGTGATCGTCCGAGCCAGATTGCTATCGGTCTATTCGTGGCCACCTTCGTGCACACCTTGCTTGCCATCCGGGAAGTTGACCTCGGCAGCGGCTCCGATCCCGGCCATGTGCCCGGGGTTGCGGTGCTGGCCGCGTTCGTCCTGGCGTTGACCAGCATCGCTGTCCTGGTGATGTATGTGCACCATGTCGGGCAGGCCCTGAGGATCTCCGCACTCGTCGAGTTGGCCGGCACTGAGACCCGCCGCCTGCTGGACCGGGTCTACCCAGACCGTGGGCCAGTCCCCGTCGAGGAGAGAGACTCGCACACCGTGACCGCCACCAAGTCGGGCGTCGTCACAGTCGTCGCCCATAACCAGCTCGTCCAGACCGCCCGCGATGCCGGCTGCGTATTGGAACTCGTTCCCTCTCTCGGTGAGTACGTACCTGCTGGCGCGACGCTGTTCACGGTGCATGGCGAGAGCGAGCGTGTCGACGCCGACACCGTGCGTAACGGTGTCGTCCTCGGCATGGAACGAACCCTGGACCAGGACGTGGCCTACGGGCTGCGACTGCTCGTCGACATGACTGAGCGGTCGCTCTCGGACTCCCGGTGGCAGGACCCGACCACCGCAGTACAGGCGATCGACCGGTTGCACGACTGCTTGCGCCAACTTGTCCGTCGGCCGATCCCAGACGGCAGGTTCCACGACGAAGACGGTGAAATCCGACTGATCCAACCGATCATGACCTGGGATGCCTACGTTCACCTCGCGTTCGACGAGATTCGGCTTGCCGGAGCAGGGTCACCGCAAGTGGCACGCCGACTCCAGGCGGCCCTAAGCGATCTCCTTACGATCGCCCCGCCGGATCGTCGCGCGGTACTCCAGGAGGAGCACGACCTGCTCTGCGCCGACTCAGCCGACGCCCTAGCCCACCGGGAAGACGTTGCCCGGGCCCGGCAGCCCGACCCGGGAGGCATCAACACCTCCAACGGTCGATCACAAACCGTTCGCTAGCAGACTCACGTGCTCTCAGCAGCAATCCAACGCGCCAGCAGGACCGCACGCCAAACCCCTCAGCGGGGCTCACCACATCACGGTGTCCAGACGTCGCCGGCCGGCACGCAAACTTTTCATCCGCTGACCGAGCGATCGGAGATCGCTAGGCAGCTTTGGTGTCCTCGCTTACTCAGAGCCCGCCAGGACCCTGGACATCACGACTCGCGCGGTCATAGTCTCGGGCCTCTCTCCACGTCTGACCGGTTCCCCAGAGCGCCCACCGGAGGCGACATATGGGCAGATTGCGCATCAGATTCTGGTCCGAATCGCTGAGCGCCCTGACCTGCGGCGTCCTGACGATTCTCACGACCTCAACCCGGGATTGGCTTGAGATCACCGGACGGGATCCCGACCAGCACAGCGGGAGCGCCGAATGGGCACTGATTGCGGTGTTCGCGCTCGTCACCGTCACGTCGTCCGCACTCGCCGGCCGCGAGTGGCGCCGACGCCCCGAACCGGCATGACCGACGAAGCGCCCGGCACCCCGCGGGCGGATGAGGAGCAACCGCAGGGCGGGCATGCCGCGGACCGACTGCGCGAGCAGTTGATACGCGATCTCGGCGCTGTGCCATCCGGCCGGGCTCCTGGCTCGATCGATGAAGCTGGAGCCGACCCGCTCGCGCCGGCCACCGACGGCGAGGACAACTCGAACAGGGAGGGGAGCCCCTGATGCGTGGACCAGCCGATGAGGCCATCGACGCGGAAGGAATGCGGAGCGCCCCAAGAGCCGCCGACACCGAACCGCGACCCCGGCCTGCAGGCGGCAAGGCGCTGCTGCGGTTACTGGACCTGCTGGCCACTGCCGGGCTCGAGGACGTGGCGAGCGCGACCATCGACAAGGCAGTCGAGGCGTCCGAGCAGCGAGCCTTTCGCGCGCAGGTCGCCCAGGGGGTGAGTCTGCCGCCCGTGAGCCGGCCCGCCACCAGGCCGAGCGCCAGCCGCGCCCGCCGCGCGGCCGGATCGGCCGGCGGCAATCGGGCCGGGGACACACAAGACAGCGGGCCGCCGGCGACGAGCCAGGCGCTCGCCCAGGCGGCCATGGACGCCTCCCGGCACACGGGTCAGCCAACCGGCACGGGTCCGCAGTGGCGGTCTCTCGGGCCGACGACCGTCCCCAACGGCCAGACCTACGGGGCTAGCCGGGTCAACGTATCCGGACGGATTGCGTCCATCGCCGTCGATCCGAGCAATGGAGCGCACCTCCTCGTGGGCGCCGCCAACGGTGGAGTCTGGGAAAGCTTCGACCGAGGCAACAGCTGGTCCCCCCGCACCGACTACGCCCCGTCCCTCGCCGTCGGAGCCGTGACCTTCGACCCGAGCAACCCGCGCGTCGCCTACTGCGGCCTGGGTGAGGGCAACTGGTGGTGGTGGCTCGGTGCCGGCGTCCTCAAGTCGACCGACGGTGGGACCACCTGGACCAGCATCTGCACCGCGCCCTTCGTCGGGTTCGGCTTCTTCGAGATCCGGGTCGACCCGGGCGACAGCAATCGGCTGTACGCCGCGACCGACGTCGGGCTCTACGTGTCGCGGGATGCCGGCGTCACGTGGACCCGGCGGCGCAACGCTGCCACCTGGTCGGTGTCCATCGTCGCCGCCAATGGTGAGGTGCTTGCCGCCTGCAGCGACGGCGTCTTCAGCTCGACCGACCACGGAACGGCCTGGACCGCGGCGTCGCTGCCCGGTGCGCCGGCCGGCTTCACCCGGCTAGCGACCGCACTCGCACCGAACGACGCCGCCGTCGGCTACGCCTGGGGTTCCGGTGCCCCCGTCGTGAACAACGCGCCGACCCCCTACCTCTGGCGGCGGCAAGGCCGTCGCTGGACGAGCGAGGCCGTTCCGCCCGGGGTCGCCACCGGCCAGTCCTGGTACGACTGGTTCCTCGCCGTCTCACCGGACAATGCCGACCAGATCTACTGCGGTGCGATCAGCGTGCACCGCGGCGACCTGGCCTCTGGCAGCTGGACGTGGACCGACATCGCCACCAAGTCCAGCGGCGATTCGATCCATCCCGACCAACACGCCATCGCCTTCGAAAGCGGCAATCCGAACACGGTGTACGTCGGCTGCGACGGGGGCCTTTTCCAGAGCCCCGACCGCGGCGTGCACTGGGTGCACCGCAACAACGGGTTGGTCATCTCCGAGTTCGAGTACCTGGCGCAGAACATCGGCTCGTCTCGATGGCTGCTCGGCGGCACCCAGGACAACGGCACCGAACGGTGGCAGGGCTTGCCGGTCTGGGAACACGTCGCGGACGGCGACGGAGGGCACTGTGCGGTTAACCGCACTGACCCGGCGGTGACCTTCCATACGTACTACAACATGAGCCCGGAACGCTCCACCCACAGCGCCGACCCCGGGACGTGGACCAGTATCGCGCCGCCCGTCCCGCCCAACGAGGGCTCGCCGTTCTACCCGCCGTTCGAGGCCAGCGCGACCAACGGCGCCACGATCGCCATGGCGGGCAACGCCCTCTACGTCTCGCGGGACAGCGGGTCGGCCTGGACGCGGCTGGGCTACCCGAGTGCCGGCTCGGGCACCGGCATGTACATCCCGAACGCCGACACGGTTCTCGTCGGGCTCGGGGACGGACGATTGTTGCGGACCAGCTGGACCTTCGGGTCCTGGTCGGCGCTGTCAACGGTTGCGACACCGCGTGCCGGCGCCGCCGTCAGCGACGTCTCGACCGACCCGGGCAACCCAAGTCGGGTCTGGCTCACTTACTCCACCATCAACGGCGGTCGCGTCTACCGATCCGACGACGGCGGGGCGACGTTTACCGACCACACCGCGAATCTGCCGAACTTGCCGATCACCGCGATCGCGATCGACCCGTGGAATGGAAGCCGGGCGTGGGTCTCCGCGTCGGTTGGGGTCTACCAGACCTGGGACGGCGGCGGCAGCTGGACGCCGTTCGCTGACAGCCTGCCCAACTGCTACATCGGTGACCTGGTGTTCCACTCCAGCGCGCGCGTGCTGCGGGCCGGCACTCGCAACCGGGGCGCCTGGGAGATCGCCGTCGACGGTTGGATGACCGCGCCGATCTGCGGGACACAATGGACCGGGAAACTGGCCGGCAATCAAACTGCCCGGTGGTTCACCTTCAATTGGCCGGCTACATGGCACATTGTCTGGACGGTCATGCCCACCACCGTTCGCAACGGCGCACCACAGGTTACGTGGACCACCCAGGTGGAACGGGCCTCCGCCGAATTCGCGACCTACTGGATCTCCGTTACCAACCTGACGCCCGACCCCACGACCTTTGACGGTCGGTTCTGCGTCTTGAGCCGCTACTGACGATCGAGAGGCAGTGCCATGTGGACCGGAACCCAATGGACAGGAAGCTTGACGGCCGGCGCGAGCGGCCGGTGGTTCACCTTCGGTTGGCCCGCGAAGTGGCACGTCGTCTGGTACATGATGCCGACGACGGTGCGTAACGGAGCGCCGGAACTCGATTGGTCGGTCGCGGTCGAACGCGCCGACCCGTCGAACTCCACATACTGGATCACGGTCACTAACCGGGCCTCGGTGCCCATCACGTTCGAGGGCCGGTACACGGTCATGTCGTCTTGACGGGAGACACGAGCATGGAGATCACCATCCGGATCGACGGCGCGGAGACAAGCACCACGCCGGGTCAGCAATCGTCCAGCGGCCAGGACTCCGCCGCAGCCGCCCCCGAGGCGGCCGCCGAGACACTGGCCCGAGCCGCGGCGATCGGCGCGATCAACGCCGGACCAGCGCCGTCCGGCCCGGGCGCGACGACTGGCCCCTCCATCTTTGTGGGCTCGCCCGCACACGTGACCGAGGAGTCCCAGGGCAGCTCCGCCGGCCCGGCACCGGATCTGCGGTAAGGCGTGCAGCCGAGGCGTCCAGCCTGGCCCGCAATCTTCGCGATCGCCCCGGCGGTGTGCGGTCACCGGTCATGCGGACGGGTAGACCAGCCGCGTCGGTGTGCTTATCGAGCGCGAGGAGCCGGCGACACTCGGCCGCGGCGCCGGGCTCCTCGCGGTGGGGTCAGAAGATCGTGAACGGGGCCGAGCTCTCGACGTCGTACGGGGTGGTGTTGTTCTTGTCGAGTTGGACGATGTAGTCACCCGGTTCCACCGTGGGTGGCCCGGAGGCGTTGATGTCGCCATGGGTTTCGCCGAGCGTCGACACCGGGAACGACACCCGCACGACCTTCGCTTGGCCCGCACGCAGGGTGACCCGGGTGAACCCGACCAGTCGCTGCGGCGGCACCACCACCTTGCTGACCGGCTGGTTCACGTAGACCGGGACGATGTCGGTTCCGGCCCGGGTGCCGGTGTTGGTGACGGTGAACGTCGCCGTCGCGATGCCGTTGGCCGAGACGTGAGGAGTCACGGACAGCTTGCTGGTCTGGTAAGTCGTGTACGACAGGCCGTATCCGAACGGGTACAGCGGGTTGTACGCATGGCCCGGGCCCGAGCCCGTCCCGGGTAGCTGGTCGAACACCTTGGGCTGGTCACCTAGCGGGGAGGGCGCGCCGCCGTTGAAGTCGCCGCCCACGGCGGGTGCGTCCGACGGCCAACTGACCGACAGCTTTCCGCTGGGGTTGATCTTGCCGAAGATCGCATCGGCGACGGCCCGGCCGGCTTCGGTGCTGCCCTGGTAGGCCATCAACACCGCGCTGGCGCTCTCGGCCGTCCCGAGTCCGACCGGGCGTCCGGCGATGACGACGACGATCACCGGCTTACCGGTCTTCTCCAGCGCGCTGATCAGTGCCTGCTGATCCTGGGGCAGCTGCGGCGCGGGGTTGTCGCCGAGGCCTTCGGCGTACGCCTTTTCTCCGACCGCTACCACGTAGGCGCTGGCCGTGCTCGCCTGGGCCAGTGCCGCGGCCTGGTCCGGCGCGTAAACCGCGTTGGGGTCAGCGGCCCGAACGCCCTTGAGCACAGTCGTGCCGGGCGGGATCTGGTTGGCCGGACCCATGCAGCAGACGTGACCGGCACCGAAAACGCCTTGCCAGCTCACGCTCCACCCGCCGAGCTGGTTCGTCATGGAATCCGCGCTCGGCCCGGTGACGACCACCTTGCCGGTTGGCGACAGGGGCAGCGCCTGGTTCTCGTTGCGCAGCAGGGTGATGGACTCCCGCGCGGCTTTGAGGGTGCCCGTCCGTCCCGCCGTAACGGCCGCGTTGGCGGGCCTGGGGTCGACGCACGGGACGGTCGGGTCGTTGAGGCACGGCTGGTCGAACAGGCCGAGGTCGAACTTCAGGGTCAGGATCCGCCGTACCGCCTCGTCGATGCGGGCGCGCGAAATCTTGCCCGAGGCCACGTCGGCCAGGATGGCCGCCTGCCACTGCTCGGGGTTGGACACCTGCATGCTCATGTCGACGCCGGCATTCACCGCCTTGGCGATGGCCCCGGCGAGGTCCGGCGTGATGTGGTACGCGCTCTGCAGAGCGGGGACGTCCAGGTAGTCGCTGATGACCACGCCCCGGAATCCCAGTTGATGGCGCAGGATGTCGGTCAGCAGATAGTGCGACGCCGTGGCCGGGACCCCGTTGATCGAGCCCGAGTTGACCATGACGGTTCCGGCGCCCGCGTCGATGCCGGCGGCGTACGACGGGAGGATCACGCTCTGCAGGTAATTCATGGGCAGCAGGGCTTCGTTGCGGTCATGCCCGTTGATCGATTGCGAATAGCCGGCGAAGTGCTTGACCGTGGCCGAGACGTTTAGTGAGTTCCCGCGGCCGGGATTCTGCATCCCCTGCACGTTCGCCGCGCCGAGCGCCGCCGCCAGCGCTGGCTCCTCGGCCCAGGTCTCGTAGGTACGTCCCCACCGGTTGTCGCGGGAGATGTCCTGCACTGGAGCGAAGTTCCACACCCATCCGGTGGCGCGCAGGGCGTTGGCGGTCATGCGCCCACCGGTGCGCGCCAGGGCGGGATCCCACGTCGCTCCCATACCGATCGACTGGGGGTACAGCGGGGCCTGCCATGGGTGCCCGAACCCGTGCACCGCGTCGACCCCGAAGATCAGCGGAATGTGCAGCCGAGAGTTCTGGATGGCGTACTTCTGGATGATGTTGTACTCGTTGGCCCAGTCGTAACCGGTGTTTCCGACGCCACCCCTACCGGTGGTGTCGATGGGGTTGTTGGTCCCACCGGCCAGCACCGACCCAGCGTGCTGGTCGATCAGGATCTTCTTCAGGCAAGCGGAGTTGGGCAGGTTGAACCCGTTGTCCCCGCACGTTGCCCCGTTGGGGTCGGTCAGCGTCGTCACCAGCTGCTGGTCCATCTGGCCGACCTTCTCCGGCAGCGTCATGGCTTTCAACAGCGCGTTGACCCGCGCCGGTACCGACTGCCGGGAATCGAGCCACTGGGGCTTCGGCGTGACGGCACCGACCTGACCGCCGAGCGGGGGCAGCACGCCGAGCGCAAGTCCCAGCACGACGGTTCCAAAGAGCAACCGGCTTCTTCCCCGGAGCCGGCCACGCCGTTGGGGATGCCGCTGGGAATCGGGCATAACTCGACCTCCTCGGGACGTGGCAGCTCGAGCCCGCTTGGTTCTGGGGGACGGCAACAATCAAGTCGCGGGCTCGCTGATGGGGGGAACGGCCGCTGGCCAGCGCGAGCCTAACGACGGCGGTTTTGGGAAGTCAATACTCAAAATGCGGGGGTTGGTCGGGCGATGACCGTCGGATTCGAACCAGCATGAGGCATATTATTCGGCTCGAAACCGGTCAGAAATGGCCGATTGCGGGTAGCCTGGCCCGGTGTCGACGCCGGACCGGCCCCCCGCTGACACCGTGCAGGCGTTCAACCGGGAACGAGTGTTGACGGCACTGCACGCCGGCCAGGCGGTGAACCGGGCCGAACTCGGGCGGGTCACCGGCCTGGCGCGTTCGACGGTGACCCGGATCGTGGGCGATCTGCTGGGCGACGGTGTCATCGTCGAGCGACCGGCGCCGAACCCGTCGGTGCCCCGGGGGGCCGGGCGCCCGGCTGTCCTTCTCGCCCTCGCTCCGCGAACCGATCTGGTGGTCGCGATCGACTTCGGCCACAGCCATTGCCGGGTAGGTGTCGCGGACTCCTCGGCCGCCATCATCGCCGAGAGCTCGATCGTTTTGGACGTGGACGCCTCTGCTGACCGAGCCCTGCGTCACGCGACCGCCAACGTCGTCGAGCTGCTCGATCGGTTGGGGTCGCGGCGAACCCAGGTGATCGGCGCGGCGATCGGCATTCCCGCTCCGCTGGACCTGGCCACCGGCGCGGTCGGATCGGGAAGCATTCTGCCGGGATGGATCAACCGGCGCCCGGCCGAGGAGTTGCAGCGAGCGCTCAAGCTGCCGGTCGTCATCGACAACGACGCCAACCTGGGGGCACTCGGCGAGGCCCGGTTCGGCGCCGCCCGCGGGTACGCCGACGTGATCTACGTGAAGGTCTCCACCGGCATCGGCGCCGGACTGATCCTCGACGGACACGTCTACCGCGGCTCCACCGGCCGCGCCGGCGAGATCGGCCACGTTCCGGTGGACCCGAATGGCGCCCTGTGCCGCTGCGGAAATCGCGGGTGTCTGGAGACCGTTGCCGCGGTCGGTCCGGTCCTGAACCTGGTCCAGCCGGGGCACGGCGGTCACCTCACCCTTGACGCACTGGTGCGAATGACTCAGGCCGGCAATCCGGGCGTGATCCGGGTCCTCGACGACACCGGCCGCACCCTCGGCCGGGTGCTGGCCGACATGGTCAACAGCATGAATCCCGCGGCACTGATCATCGGTGGCGAGTTTTCCTTGGCGGGCAAGCCCTTCCTCGCCGGAGTTCGCGAGTCGTTGCACCGTTTCGCCCAACCCGACATAGTCCGGTCGCTGCACGTTTCTACCGCGCAGCTGGGCGACCGGGCCGAACTGCTCGGCGCGGCGGCCCTGGCCCTCGAGCGGCTCGGGGTCGGCCACCAAAGCGAGCCGTCGCGGGGAAGAGTCGGCTAGGCGCTCGGAGCGGCGTCCGCCTCGGCCAGGCACTTGCCATCGGCCCAGAACTCCCTGCCGGATGCCGAAACAAAAGGTCCTGGCTTCCCACGGGGGGAGGAAGCCAGGAACCAGACAATCATGAGTGCGCTGTGGATCTGCGCGCAACCCAAGTGATGTGATCTGCGTCTCCGCTCGACTGCATAAAACGAGGTCGGCCAACCGGGCCGCGGTTGGACTGCGGGCCTGGGACCGCCAAGGAAGGGCCCAGCGCGTCGTATCGTTCGATCCATGGCCCTGACCCACGTCGACGACACCGGAGCGGCGCGCATGGTCGATGTCACCGGCAAGGCGGTGACCGCCCGCGAGGCGCGGGCCGAGGGCCGGCTGCAAACCACGCCCGATGTCATCGCCTTGCTGCGTCGCGACGGCCTGCCCAAGGGCGATGCGTTGGCGGTGGCGCGCATCGCCGGAATCGCCGGCGCGAAGCGCTGCGCCGACCTGATCCCGCTGTGCCACCCGGTCGCCCTCCACGCGGTGACCGTTGACCTCGCCCTGCGCGACGATGCGGTCGTCATCACGGCGACCACGCGCACCGCCGATCGCACCGGCGTCGAGATGGAGGCGCTCACCGCAGTGACGGTGGCGGGATTGAGCCTCTATGACATGGTGAAGGCCGTCGATCGCAGCGCGCGGCTGACCGAGGTACGCCTGCTCACCAAGAGCGGCGGCCGCAGCGGCTCCTGGGAACGGCCGAGCGGCGGACCAACCTCGTGATCAAAGCCGCTGTGATCACCTGCTCGAACCGGTCGGCACGCGGGGAGCGGGCTGACGACTCGGGACAAGTCCTGGCCGCGGGACTAGCCGACGAGGGTTACCAGGTCGCCGTTCCGGTCGTGGTGCCGGACGAGGTGGAGGCCATCCGGGCCGCGGTCCGGGCCGCGCTCGATTCGGGGGCCCGGCTGATAGTCACCACCGGCGGTACCGGCCTGGCGCCGACCGACGTCACGCCCGAGGCGGTGGCGCCCCTTTTGGAGCGCGACATCCCGGGGATCGGCGAGACCTTGCGCGCGGTGGCCCGTGACCGGATACCGACGTCGGTCCTCTCGCGGGGGGTCGCCGGCACCATCGGCGACGCGCTCGTAGTGACCATGCCCGGCTCACCGGGTGGCGTGCGCGATGGGCTGGCCGTCCTGACCCCGCTGGCCGGCCACGTGCTGGACCAGTTGTCCGGCGGCGACCACCGTCGCGGAGGTGGCGTGTGACCGACGTGCAGACGGCCGTGCCCTTCGCGCGGATCACGGATCACCCCCTCGACGTCGAGGCCCATCGCCGGGCGGTCGCCTCGGCCGGCGCCGGCGCCGAGGTCGTCTTCTGCGGGGTGGTCCGCGACCACGACGACGACCGTTCGGTGCGCGCGCTCGACTACGTCGCCCACCCGAGGGCAATCGAAGTCCTCCGCGCCGTTGCCGCGGACGTAGCGGCCGACCCCGGAGTGGTGTCCGTGGCGATCAGTCACCGGGTGGGCGCGCTGATCGTCGGTGACGTGGCCCTGGTCGCCGCGGTCAGCTCAGCTCACCGGGACGAGGCGTTCACAGCGTGCCGGCGGCTGGTCGACGAGGCCAAGCGCCAACTACCGATCTGGAAGCGGCAGGTGTTCGCCGACGGCAGCGACGAGTGGGTCAACTGCCCTTGACGGTGCCGTCCCACGGGTCGTCGACCGTCGGCGTGCTCCCGCCGGAGAGGTCTCCGGTCGAGTGATGGCCAGCCGGTCTGTGCTCGGCGATCGGCGCGGTGCCGATGGCCGGATCTTCGGCTCCCGGCGTCGCGGGTTGGACGACCGGGTCGGCTGGGTCGCTGACACCGGAGCCTGGGTCGCTGACACCGACGGTCGGGTCAGGCGGAGGGAATGCCTCGGCGGCGTCCTGCGCTGACAGGGGCGACGCGGTACCGGCGTCGTCGACCGCATAATCCGCGGACGGGACGCCCAGGTCAGCTGCGGCCTGGGCGGCGGTTCCGCCCGGTGCATCGTCCTTGCCGAGCGCACCCGAGAGTTTGTCGGTGACCGTATCGATGCGCTCGGAGTACTTGCCGCCGGTGGCCGAGTCGATCCGCTCGGCGGCGATGTTCACTCCCTTGGCCGCGGCGTCCTTGGCCTTCTCGGCCAGGGGGCCGGCCTTCTCCTTGGCCTGCTCGGCCAGGGGACCGGCCTTCTCCTTGGCCTGCTCGGCCAGCGGTCCCGCTTTCTCCTTGGCCTGCTCGGCCAGGTCGCCGGCCTTGTGCAGGAAGTCATTGCCGAGGGCTTTGAGCCGGTCGAAATCGACCATAGCCGAGTTCCTCCTCTGTGATCGACGGTGTGGGTCTGCCGTGCACGGTCCACCAATCAAAGCACTACCGCCGCCCTGGTCGGTACGTCTGGCCGTGTGGTGGGCACCAGCGGCCCTCCTGACCAGGCCCCTGCCGCCTTCCGCCGGCCGCTCGCGACGAGGGACACTGAACCCCATGGATCAGCCGCCCGGGCCGCGGACGCCCGGCTCAGCCGATTCCGCCCGGCAGCGCGTCCGATCCTCAACACCGGTCGAACCCGCCGGCGAGCCGGCTGGTCACGGCGGGGGTACCCCCGATCGCGGCGACGTCAGCCGCGACGACCTCGACCTCGGCTGGGGCGAACGCTATGAATCCCACGACGCCGAATCCCACGACGCCGAATCCCACGGCGCCGAATCCGAGGACGCCCGAATGGAGTGGTTGCGGGCACAGCGCCCGCCCCACCACGAATGACGCAAGCCCACCTGTGGTTGACCTGACCCGGCGAACCGGCGGCCTTCAGCCGGCGAGGAGCTGACGCGGGACGGAGCTCGGAGGTGGCGCGGGCGGCTCACCGTTGCTGGGCGCGCAGCAGGTCGCGGATTTCGCCGAGCAGGACGGCTTCGTCGCTCAGCGGGACGGCCGCATCGGCCGGCTCGCCGGCAGCGCGGCGCCGCTGGGCGGCTTCGGTGATGGTCCGGACCGGAACAATGACGAAGAAGTAGATCGCGGTCGCCACGGCGAGGAACGTGAGAAGCGCGTTCAAGACGTTGCCGTACTCAAACACGCTGTGGTTGATCGTGAACGACAAGCGGCTGAAGTCGGGCTGACCAAACACGGCCGCGATGAGCGGGGTGAGCAGTCCTTGCACGATGGCCGTGACGACGGCGCCGAAGGCGGCGCCGATGACCACCGCGACGGCGAGGTCCATGACGTTGCCCCGGAGGATGAAGTCCTTGAACCCCTTGATCATGAGCAGGTTCTCCTTCGCGTCACGCGGGGTAAGTCACCGCGCTACGTCAGGGCGGCGCACGAAGCGTAGCCACCACCGCTCGCCCGCTGACCGCGGCGAGCCGGGCGGCCGTCGCGCGGTCGGCGGCGACCACGAGCGTCGCCCTGTCCTCCCCGGGCCGGTCGGTCGGCGGGAGAGCGGCGAGCACGCGTATCCGGTCGGCGAGGAGTCGGGCCGCGGGCACGGTCGTCGCCGCCCGATCAACCTCCGTGACGAGGAGCAGGTCGACGATGTCGCCGGCGTGGATGATGGCGGCGTTGGCCGGATTGTCGAGAACTACCGTCACGGCCATCGTGCCCGGCCGCAGGCCGACAGTCAGGCCGATGCCGCGCAGGCGGGCCGGCGTGATCGCCTCGCCGGCGGTCAGTGGTGCCGCCGCCACCGCGCCGAGCGCCGCGTCGACGT
>JALZBL010000457.1 GCA_030947395.1 Actinomycetota bacterium
GGACGGCCCGCTCGGCCAGGCCGGCCGCCGGACGGTCCCAGCTCACCGGCGCGATCGACCACGGACCGTGCCCGGGCGGTATCTCCGGCGGCGAGGCGGACCACGTCACCGTCTCACCGCATCACCCGGACACCGTCACTGGGTGACCGCCACGGCTCACCCTCATTCCACGCGGCGCCGACCGGAGAAGGCGCGTCCCAGTGTGACCTCATCGGCGTACTCCAGGTCGCCGCCGACGGGCAGGCCACTGGCCAGCCGGGTGACGGTCAGGCCGAGCGGAGTGATCATGCGGGCGAGATAGGTCGCGGTGGCCTCACCTTCGAGGTTCGGATCGGTGGCCAGGATCAGTTCGGTGACCGTGCCGTCGGCCAGGCGGCTCATCAGCTCGCGCACGTGCAGGTCGTCCGGGCCGACGCCGTCGATCGGGCTGATTGCGCCCCCGAGCACGTGGTAGCGCCCACGAAACTCCCGGGTCCGCTCGACCGCCATGACGTCCTTCGGTTCCTCGACGACGCAGATCACCGTCGCGTCGCGCCGCGGGTCCAGGCAGATGCGGCACTCGTCGGCCTCGGCCACATTGCCGCAGATCCGGCAGAACTTGACCTCCCGGGTGACGCGCACCAGCGTGCTGGCCAGCCGCTCCACATCGGCCGACTCACTGGCCAGCACGTGGAACGCGATGCGTTGCGCGCTCTTCGGGCCGACTCCGGGTAGCCGGCCCAGTTCGTCGATCAGGTCCTGTACCGCTCCCTCGTACATCATCATCGGCGCGGTTCCAGTCGCCGGCGCCCCGGCCGGCCGGTCACGTCCCCGGCAGTCCGAGACCGCCGAGGCCTCCGGCCAGTGGGCCCATCCGGGTGGCCTGCAGCTCCTGTACCGCCCGGTGGGCGTCACGCACCGCCGCCACGACGAGGTCCTGCAGCGTCTCCACGTCGTCGGCGTCGACGACCGAGGGGTCGATCCGCAGCGAGCGCAGCTCGTTGCTGCCGGTGACGGTGGCCGTGACCACGCCGCCGCCGGCCGTGCCGGTCACCTCGGCTTCAGCCAGGTCGGCCTGCGCCGCGGCCAGCTGCTCCTGCATCTTCTGAGCCTGCTTCATCAACTGCTGCATGTTCGGTTGGCCACCGGGGCGCATGGGCCGCTTCCTCTCGCTACGTCCTGCCACGACAGTAGTTGGCGCTGTGGACAGCGACCGGACTCGGCGCACCCGCCCGCCCATTGGCGAGCGGATCGACGCCTCTGGCCCAGAATGGTCGCATGAGGTGGCGAAGCACATTGGCCGGCACGGCGGCGGCCGTCGTCCTGCTCAGCGGCTGTTCCTCCACCCCGGTCGGACGTGGGGCATCGGGGTCATCCGCGGTGGGCGCAGCGTCCGCGTCCGGCCAGACCTCAGCCGCACCTCCTACGACCGCTGAGTCGACGACGGCGCCGGCCACGACCGTGGCGCCCCGGGCGAGGCGCTCGAGCCACTCGACCGGTTCGGCCAGTTCGGCACCGTCGCGACCCGCCCCGTCGACCACGCCAGCCGCGACCCGTCGGGCAGCTCCCCGGACGCCGCCCCCGATTCCGGCTCGCCGCTACGCGGGAACGACCGTCGCCCTGAACCCGGGTCACAACGGCGGCAATGGCGCGCACAGCAGTGAGATCAGCCGTCCGGTTCCTGCCGGCTTCGGCACCACGCGCGCGTGTGACACCACCGGCACCGCCACCGGGTCCGGCTACGCCGAGCACTCGTTCAACTGGGACGTCGCCCAGCGGGTGCGCGCGCAGCTGCAGGCGCACGGCATCCGGGTCATCCTGTCGCGCCCCGATGACTCCGGCGTCGGTCCGTGCATCGACCGGCGGGCGCAGATCACCAACGCGGCCGACGCCGTGGTGAGCATCCACGCCGACGGAACGCCCGACGGCTCGGGGCACGGGTTCCACGTCTGCGAGGACTCACGCCAGCCGGCCGGCGCCGCGGTCGCCGCGGCGTCCCACCGGCTCACGGTGGCCGTGCACGACGCACTGGTGCGCGGCTCCGGACTCGTCCCGTCGACCTACATCGGACACGACGGGTACTACCCGCGGGCGGACCTGGCTGGCCTGAACCTCGCGACG
>JALZBL010000458.1 GCA_030947395.1 Actinomycetota bacterium
GGGCCTACGTCCTGGTCGCCGCGACCTGCGCTCCGCTGACCGTGCGGCAGCGGTTCCCGTTCGCGGTCGGTTTGAGCACTGGGACCCTGACTGTGCTCTACGGCGTGTCGACCCTGCCCGACCCGCCGGTTCGCTACGCCGCACTGGTCGGGCTCTACACGGTGGCGGCGTGGGCCGCGCGGCGCACGGCGCGCCTGGCGGCCGGGATCGCGGTTTTCGGCGTCGTCGTCGCGTTCGTGATCGACCGGTCGAATTCGGATGTGCAGGACGTCAGCGTCATCGTGCTGGTTCTCGCGACGGCCTGGCTGCTCGGCGACGGGGCCCGCAACCGCCGCGAGCGGGCGCTGGACCTCGAGGCGCGCGCGGCCGAACTGGAGCGCACGCGCGAGCGGGACGCCCGGGCCGCCGTGGCCGCCGAGCGCCAGCGCATCGCTCGCGAGATGCACGACGTCATCGCCCACCACGTCAGCATGATGGTGGTGCAGGCCGAGGCCGGCCCGCTCGTCGTCGCCGGCCAACCGCAGCGCGCGATCGAGGCCTTCGACGCGATCGGCTCGGCCGGCAAGCGGGCGCTGGGCGAGATGCGCCGGCTGCTCGGGGTCCTGCGCGAGGACGGCGCCGAGGCCCGCTGGCTCCGCAGCCCGGGGCCGACCGCATTCCCGAGCTGGTGGCCGGCGTGCGCTCGGCCGGCCTCGACGTGGTGCTGGACGTGGAAGGTCGGGTTCGGCGGCTTCCCCCCGCGGTGGACCTGTCGGCCTACCGGCTGGTCCAGGAGGCGCTGACCAACTGCCTGCGTCACGCCGGACCGGCGCGGGTCGCGGTGCTGACCCGCTACGACACTGACCGGCTCACCCTGCGGATCGACGACGACGGCCCGGTACCCGACGTCGACGCGACCGCGCGCAGGCGCAACGGCGGTCACGGCCTGGTGGCGATGCGCGAACGGGTGGCCCTTGTGGGCGGCCGGTTCGAAGTCGGGCCGGGGCCGGACGGCGGCTGGCGGGTGCACGCCGAACTGCCGGTACCACCCAGTGCCGCCGAGGATCCTGGGTGAGCATCCGAGCGCTCGTCGTCGACGACCAGGCGCTAATCCGCGCGGGCTTTCGGATGATCCTCGAAGCCCAGCCCGACATCACGGTGGCGGCCGAGGCCGGTGACGGTGCCACGGCGATCGAACTGGCCCGCGTGCACCGTCCGGACATCGTGCTGATGGACGTACGGATGCCCGGCCTCGACGGCATCGCCGCCACCCGGGCGGTGGTGACCGAGCGCCCGGCGACCCGGGTTCTCATCCTGACCACGTTCGACCTCGACTCCTACGTCTACGACGCCTTGCGGGCCGGGGCCAGCGGGTTCCTGCTCAAGGACGTCGGGCGCGAGGAGTTGATCGCGGCGGTGCGCGCGGTGGCCGCGGGCGACGCGCTCATCGCCCCGGCGATCACCCGACGCCTGCTGGCCGATTTCGTGCGGGCCCGCCCGCGCACACCGGGCGAACCGGCCGCCGGCTCCGCCGATGACTGCTCCGCCCGCGCCGTCGCCAGCCTTACCGCCCGCGAGCGCGCCACGCTGGATCTGTTGGCGCGCGGCGCCTCGAACGCCGAGATCGCCGGACGATTGTTCGTGTCGGAACACACGGTGAAGACCCACGTCGGCAACGTGTTCGCCAAGCTCGGCCTGCGCGACCGCATCCACGCCGTCATCTACGCCTACGAACACGGCCTCGTCCGTCCGGGCGATCCGCTCTGAGCGCCTCCCTCGCGCGAGGGAGGCAACTGTGGCCGGCCCGAGCGATCCGCTCGCGGGGTCGGTCGCCCTAGCGTCGAGCGCAGCTGATCGCCACCACTCTTCGGGGAGTTCCCATGCTGCACCGCATCACGACCGCCAGCCGCCGCCGGCCGCGCGCCGTGCTGGCCGCCTGGATCGTCGCGACCGCCCTCGGCTTTTTCGCCGCCCCGGTGCTGTTCGGTGGGCTGACCTCGCAGGCCGGGTCGATCGACGGCAGCGAGGCGGCTCGGGCCCAACTGCTGCTCGACCGCTCGTCGCCTAATGGCGAGCAGATCTACGCCGTCGCCGACGGGCGCGCCGCGGACGACCCGGCGC
>JALZBL010000459.1 GCA_030947395.1 Actinomycetota bacterium
TGCGGTGGTCCAATGCCGCCAGGGCGAGGCCGGCGATCAGCGGCGGGGCATCCCACCGTGCGAGTCGCGCCGGATCCATCGGTGGGCGTTGGGAGTGGCCAAACCACGACCACGCGGCTCCGAAGACGAGCAGCGCCTGGCGCGCGGCGAGAGCCCAGGCCGGGCCGGGAGAGAGCCAACCCGCGCGTCGGGCCCCATGTACGGCGGCCGCGCGAAATGCCAGGTCGGCAAGGGGGTCGAAGTCCCGACCGAACCGGGTCGGACCGTGCCGCCGAGCGAACCGCCCATCGAGCAGATCGGTGGCGCCGGCAAAGCCCAGCAGCGCCAGGAACAACACAGCGTCGGGGGGAGCACAGGCGGCAAAGGGCGCGACCGCCGCTCGGCTCAGCGTGAGCGCGTCAGCCACCGACAGCCGCTCGCGTGACGCCCCGTCGAGGCCTTGCACCATGCCGAGATGCCAGTCCATCATCAACGCCTGGGTCAGCCACCAACTGGCGAGGACCCGGGGTGATGGGGCTCGGGCGCCGCGGTGAACGGTCGTCCAGCGCAGCGCCGCGGTGGCGAGGGCGCCGCCCAGCGTCCAGCGAACGGCCTGATGCGACAGCGCGCGCCGCTGCCGACGCGTCTCGGCGGCCCGACGGTACGACGCCTCGAGAAAGCCGCCCCACGCAGCTGCGTCATATCCGGATGAGCGCAGGGCCGTCAGCTGAGCGGCCGCCCACTGTTCGCCCTCGATGGGTGCCGACCGGCCGCCGGAGGTCACCGCAGCGCGTCGATCGACCGCAGCGCGGCGAGGGCAGGGCGGGCGAGGGCGCGCGTCCGACTGCCGAGCAGGCGCGCCCGGAGGTGGGCGTCGGCCGCGCGGGCGGGACCCTCCGCGAAGGTCGGGTAGGCATGCACGGTGCGCGAGACGTCATCAATGCGGCATCCCTGAGCGACCCGGGCGGCCAGCTCGGCGATCGCCTCTCCCCCGGCCGGCGCACACACCGTGGCGCCGACGAGACGCCGCCGCGGGTCGCCGACGAGCTTGGCGAACCCGTAAGCCTCACCAGCGGTGATGGCCCGATCGAGCTCCGCATACTCGAAGCTCGTCGTCGTCGCCGCCTCGCCCCACCGCAGACGCGCTTCGGTCTCGGTGAGCCCGACCCGGCCGACTTCGGGGTCGGTGAAGGTGACCCAGGGGACGGCGGCGTAGCTGCTGCGGCCGCGGCCGCCGAACAGGGCGTTGACCGTGGCGATCCTGGCGTGGTAGGCGGCGACATGCGTGAAGGGCAACCCGCCGGTGACGTCACCGACGGCGAAGATCCGAGGCGCACTCGTGCGTAGGCGCTCGTCAACGGTCACCGCTCCCCGGTCGTCGGTGCACACCGCCACCGCGTCAAGTCCGAGCCCGCCGGTGCGTGGCCGGCGCCCGGCGGCGACGAGGATCCGGTCAAACGGCACCCGATCCCCGCCCGAGAGATGCACGACGCCGTCCGCCACCACCTCCGGCGTCACCCCGGTGCGGACGTCGACGCCGTCGCCGCGCAGGCGGTCCTCGATCAGCGTGCTCGCCGCCGGCTCCTCGCGTCCGAGCAGCCGCGGCGCCATCTCCACCAATGTCACCCGGCTTCCGATCCGGGCGAACGCCTGCCCGAGCTCGCAGCCGATCGGGCCTCCACCGAGCACCACCAGACGCCCCGGCAGCTGGGACAGCGCCCACAGGTTCTCGCTGGTCAGCGGTCCAGCCTCAGCCAGACCGGAGACCGGTGGGACCGACGGCTCAGAGCCCGTCGCGATCATCGCCGTGCGCCAACTGAGCACCCGATGACCCGCTTGGATCCGGCCGGGGCCGAGAAACCGGGCGTCCGCCTCGATCACCTCCACCCCGGCGCGCCGCAGGCGCTCCACGGAGTCCTGTGGGGCGATGCGGCGTTGAGTGCGGCGGACGTGATCCATCACCTGGGCGAAGTCGATCTCCGGCTCGTGCGGGGCCAAGCCGACCGCATCGGCCTGGCGCATGCGGTGAGCGAGATTGGCTGCCGCGATCAGCGCCTTGCTCGGCACGCACCCCGTCCACAGGCAGTCGCCGCCGGTGCGCGCCCGCTCGACG
>JALZBL010000460.1 GCA_030947395.1 Actinomycetota bacterium
GTGCGGTGGCAGTCGACCCCGGTCGGCCGGTCAGCGTGTCAGCCGGCCGGTCGGCCGGTCAGCCGGCCAACTTCCGCAGCCGTTTCCGCGCCCGGCGCCGAGCGGCCCGCCCGCGCTGCAGTTCCTCGGCGTAGAGGACGCCGTAGGCGAAGCCGTTCTCGCCGGGGCGGGTGCCGGCTTCGCGCCCGAGGCGCAGCAGGAGCTCGGCGGCCACCACGCTGTCCTGGTACTCGCCCAGGATGTCCTGCAGCTCGGTGTAGCGCGTCACGCGACGCTCGGACTTCTTGGCACCGAGCACCGGTGCGGCCAGTTCGGCGGCGTAGCGCGCGCGCTTGGCCGCCTTGCGCGCGGGGTGCAGCGCGTCGTCGTCCTCCTGCTCCAGCGCGATCGACAGCCGCTTGGCCACCTGCCGACCCGCCTTGGCCACCAGCGCGGTGACCGCCGCCGCGGGGTCCTGGGCCGGCGGAGTGAACGGCGGGTCGACCAGCCAGGCGTCCAGCTCGGTGAGCAGCGCCAGGTAGCGGCGCCCGTCCAGCGCCCGGGACAGATCCGTGCCGTGCCGGGCCGAGTCGGCCACCAGGTGCTGGTCGATGTCACCGCCGACCGGTCCGAGCCGGGCGGAAACCGGAACGTCGGCCACCGCGGCGGCCATGCGCTCGCGCATCACCGCGCCGTCGCGGACGCCGCCCAGTACGCCGGCGTACCACCGCAGCTCGGCGTCGAGCGCGGCGGCCCGATCCTGGTCGAACAGGGTGGCGAAGGTCCGCACCGTGCTCCGGTAGCGCCGGGTGGCCACCCGGGTGGGGTGGATCGCGTCGTCCCCCAGGCGAAGGGCAAGGTCGCCGGCGATGATCGCCGCCCGCTGATCGGCCAAATAGGCCAGCACGACCCCGCCAGCGGTAGCGGTTGACGGGCCGCCGGTCGGCCGGCTACCGCTCGCCGGGCCCCGGGTCGCGGCGTCAGAACGGGGTTCGGCGAGCGCGCGAGCCAGCTTGGACGCAAACCCAGCCGGCGTCGCCCCAGCGGCGCGCAGGCGGTCACCGATCGCCGCCAGCCGCGCCTCGTCGGCTCCGTCAGCCGGGCCGAGCTCCACCTCGACCTCGCGCCACTGGGACAGCAACGCGCCGTCGCTGACCGCACCGGCCGAGGCGTGCACCACGTCGTCGGCCACCTCGGCCACCACCGCCCCCCCGGCGTCGAGCAGCTGCACCGCCCGGCGCTCGGTCTGCAGCACCGCCACCTGCCGCACCGGCCGACCGCGGCGCAGCCCGGCGGTGACCTCACGCAGCCGCTTGGGCGGCAGGCGGGCCTCGTCGGGGGGAAGGCGCACCTCGGTCCGGGCGCCGGCGTCGGCCGGAAGTTTGAGGTGCCAGCCCTCGTCCGGACCACCGTGGCGCCGACGCAGCGTCACCCGGTTACGCAGAAGGTCCTGTTCGGCGGTGTCGAAGTAGACGTTGCGCAAATGGCGGGTTTCGCGGCGCAGCGATCCACCGGCCGGCGCCAGGTCGGCCAGGTCGGGCATCCGGAAGGACGCATCGACGTCGAACTTGTCCTCGCGTTCGATCTCTCGGTCGGCCACCCGGTGATTGTCCCCGATGAAGATGAACGACCGGACGGCCGCCCGGTTCCGCTCAGCGACCCCGATGGCGACGCTCGTCGTCCTCGTCGATCAGGTGGTTGAGGGTCTGCTGGACGTGGCTGGCGTGCGGGACGTTGACCAGACGCTCCTGGCCCTGTTCACCGGCCGACTCGATCGTGAGCGTGCCCGCGCCGACCAGGCGGTCCCAGAGGGTCAGCACGAAGCCGACGTCGTTGATGCGCACCAGCGGGATGTCGCGGCCGATGTGGCGGATGATGCCGCGGCGGATGAGGACGCGGTCGGTGGTGAGCACGTAGTGGGTGGTGCGCCAGCCGATCCACGGCGCGAAGGTCAGCCAGCACAGGAGCAGGAAGGCGAGCACCAACGCGGCGATGACCAGTAGACCGTGCGCGCTGCCGTCGGGCAGAAAGGTGATACCGACCCCGCTGGCCACACAGATGAGTACCAGCCACAGCGTCGCCGGCATCAGCGTCACCCAGTGCGGATGCAG
>JALZBL010000116.1 GCA_030947395.1 Actinomycetota bacterium
TGCGGGCGGCCGTCATGGCCGGCGTCCTGTTGGCCGCGCTGGCCAGCGGGCGGGCACGTTCGGCCCTGCCGGCGCTCGCCCTCGCCGTCCTGGCCCTGCTCGCCTGGCAGCCGGTGTGGGCCCGTGACCCCGGCTTTGCGATGTCGGTATCGGCGACGGCGGCCCTGCTCGTCCTGGCCCCGGGGTGGGCTGAAGCCCTGCGGCGCCGCCGAGTTCCGGTGGGCCTGGCCGAAGGCACGGCCGTCGCGGTTGCCGCTGGTCTGGTGACCGCGCCGGTGATCGTGTTGCTCAACGGGCAGATCAGCCTGGTCTCGGTGCCGGCCAACCTGCTGGCCGAGATCGCCGTCGCCCCGGCCACGGTCCTCGGTGTGCTGGCCGGGGTCAGTGCGCCGTGGTGCCCACCGCTCGGTGCGGCGTTCGCCCAGGCGGCGGGCGTGCCCTGCCGGTGGCTGACCCGAGTCGCCGGGACGGCCGCGGCGCTGCCCGGGGCGACGTTGCCCTGGCCGGCCAGCCTGACCGGTGCGATCGCGCTGGTCCTTGTCGCGGCGGTGATCGTCACCGCCCTGCGGATCCGGCGTCTGCGGATACCGCTCGCCGCGGCGCTGGTGACCTTCGTCGTGGTCCAGGTCCCGGTGCGGATGTGGATCGTGCAGTGGCCGGTTCGCGCCGCGATCCTCGTCGCCTGCGACGTTGGACAGGGTGACGGCCTGGTCATCCCGATCACCGACCACGCCGCCGTGGTGATCGACGATGGACGTGATCCGGTACCGATCGATCGGTGCTTGCGCTCGCTTGGCGTCACGCAGGTTCCGGTGCTCGTGCTCTCCCACTTCGACCTCGACCACGTCGGCGGTACCCCCGGAGTCACCGCCGGCCGGCGGGTCGGTTCGGTGTTCACCAGTCCACTGCAGGAGCCGACGTTCGGTCACGGAATCGTCCACCGCGTGCTTGACCCGCGGGGCATCGCGACGTCAGCCCCGCCGCTCGGTACGACGGTGCAGGTGGGCCGGGTCCGACTGCAGGTGCTGGCTTCCCGGGCGGCGCAGCTGGACGGCAAGCCGGACTCGAACGACTCCTCGCTGATTGTGCGAGCGGAGGTGGCCGGTCGGTCCGTCCTGCTGCTCGGTGACGCCGCCGAGGAGGAGCAGGGGTGGCTACTCGACCACCATGTGCCGGTCGCTGTCGATGTGCTGAAGGTGGCCCACCACGGCAGCGCCCACTTCGATCCGGACCTCTACGCGGCGACCCACGCTTCGCTGGCCGTGATCTCGGTCGGTGCCCACAACACCTACGGCCACCCCACTCCGCGCGTGCTGCAGGACCTGGCGCGCCTGAGCATGCCAGTGGTGCGCACCGACCAGCAGGGTGACATCGCCGTCGTGAGCACCGATGCGGGTTTGCGTACGGTCTCCCACGCCAGCCACCAGACGCCACGGGCGGCAGGTGTCGCGGTGGCCGGGTCGGCGCCGTCCCCGGCTCGTGCCACCATGGCCAGGTGGTTACCGGAACTCCTGCGTCGGCGGCCGGCGACCGCGGTTTCCCGACTGGATCGTCGGCCGGTTCCGGCGGCACGGTGGTTCTGGTCGTCGGCGACGAGGAGTTCCTCGTCGAGCGGGCCGTCGAGCAGGTCACCGCCCAGCGCCGCGCGGACGATCCGAGCGCCGAGACCACCGAGATCGACGGACCGGCAGTCGTCGCGGCGCAGCTGTACGAGCTACTGGGCCCGTCGCTGTTCGGCGGGTCCCGCACGGTGGTCGTGCGTTCGGCTCAAGACGTGCCCGTCGCAGCCGTACCGGCGCTGACGTCGTTCCTCGCCGATCCTGGTGAAGACGTCGCCCTGCTCATCCAGCACGCCGGTGGAGCACGCGGCAAAGCGCTGCTGACCGCGGCCCGGTCCGCGGCCGCGGCGACCATCAGCTGTGCCCGGCTGACCCGGGGCGCCGAGCGAGAGGCGTTCGTTCGGGCCGAGGCCAAGCGGGTTCGGGCGCGCATCGCCGCGGACGCTGTTTCCCGCCTGGTCGACGCCGTCGGTACCGATCTGCGCGAACTGGCCGCCGTCACCGCGCAGCTGGCCAGTGACTGCGGCGGCTCCATCGACTCCCGCGCCGTGGCGGCCTATCACCGCGGGCGGGCCCAGGTCAGTGGATTCACCGTGGCCGACGCCGCCGTGGCGGGGGACCTGGCCGGCGCGCTGGAGAACCTGCGTTGGGCGTTGTCGGTCGGGGTGGCCCCGGTGCTCGTTGCCGACGCGCTGGCCGAGGGAATCCGCACCGTCGCCAAGGTCGCGGCCGCGGGCCGCGGCAACGCGTACGCCACCGCCTCAGCCCTCGGTATGCCGCCGTGGAAGGTAGAACGGGCGCAACGGCAAGCTCACGGCTGGAGCGCGGGCGGTCTCGACGCGGCGATGCAGTGCGTCGCCGGGCTCAACGCCGATGTGAAGGGCGCCGCGGCCGACGCCGGCTACGCGTTGGAGCGGGCGCTGCGCGCCCTCGTCGACCTGCGCCGGCCGGCCTGAACCACCGAGGCGACCGCGACCGAGACACCAGCGCGCCGGCCACCGGCCGGTCCGGACAAGGCCTGGAACGCCGGGCACGAGGGATGCCGGCGAAAAGTGATGAACCGGCCAAGACACGACACAGCCGCCGACGTGGCTCGGTCGGCGGCTGGGGAGCGACGGAAGAGCTGACCGGGGTGGACCGGACCGGGCCCCGGTTAGCTCAGAGCGCGTTGACCCGCTGGGCCAGCGCCGACTTCTTGTTCGCCGCCTGGTTCGCATGGATGACTCCCTTACCGGCCGCCTTGTCCAGCGCCTTGGACGCGTCCCGCAGAGCGACCAGCGCAACGTCGCGATCACCGGACTCGGCGGCGGCACGGAAGCGGCGGGTCGCCGTCTTCAGCGACGACTTGACACTCTTGTTGCGCAGCCGGGCCTTTTCGTTGGTTGCGATGCGCTTGATCTGGGACTTGATGTTCGCCACGAAGTTGCCTCTTGATGTCGGTAGGGAAGTCGCCGACGACGCGGCAGGTCCGCGCGGGCAACCCCGCCAGGCTACCAGCGGCGCGCGGGCTCACCCAAACCACGACGGCCAACCCAACCGAGAGCCGACCGAGGCCAACCATGACCGGTCGGAACGTCAGCGTTACCGGCAGTGCCTACGATGCGGCCATGACGGCGACGCCCTCGGCTCCGAACGCCGCGCCGGAGCAGCTGCCGTCGGTCGCCGCGCCCGCGGGCAGCGCGGCCAGCCGAGCCTGGAACGAGATGTACGACGCCGGCGGCGCCGTCCGCCCGGCCTACGCCGCGCTGGAGCAGGTCCTGCTGGGATTGACCGGTGCGGAACTGCGGGCCCGTTGCGATGCCTTGGCCCGCACGTATCTGGACCAGGGCGTCACGTTCGACGTGGGCGGTGAGGAGCGCCCGTTCCCGCTCGACATCGTCCCGCGGATCATCGCCGCACAGGAGTGGGAGTCGGTTCAGCGCGGAGTCGCCCAGCGGGTCAGGGCGCTGGAGGCATTCTTGGCCGACGCCTACGGACCGCGCAACGCGGTCAAGGACGGAGTCATCCCGCTGCGGTTGCTGTTGTCCTCGGCCCATTTTCACCGGGCGGCGGCCGGGGTCGAGCCGGCCAACGGGGTCCGGGTGCACGTCGCCGGAATCGACCTGGTCCGCGACAGCGACGGCCGGTTCCGCGTGCTCGAGGACAACGTCCGCGTGCCTTCGGGTGTCAGCTACGTGCTGGAGAACCGGCAGTCGGTCAGCCAGATCCTGCAGGAGGCTTTCTCCGCCCAGCCGGTGCGTCCGGTCGGCGAGTACCCGTGGCGCCTGCTGAACGCGTTGCGAGCGGCCGCGCCCGACGGCGTCAGCGATCCCACGGTCGTCGTGCTGACGCCGGGCATCTTCAACTCGGCCTACTTCGAACACGCGCTGCTGGCCCGCACGATGGGCGTCGAGCTGGTCGAGGGCAGCGACCTGATCTGCCACGACGGGCGCCTGTTCATGCGCACCACCCGCGGGGAGCAGCGGGTGGATGTGGTGTACCGGCGCATCGACGACGAGTACCTGGACCCGGTCACGTTCCGCTCCGACTCGACGCTGGGCTGCGCCGGCCTGCTGACGGCCGCTCGGGCCGCAAGGGTGACGCTGGCCAACGCGGTGGGCAACGGGGTGGCCGACGACAAGCTGGTCTACACCTACGTGCCGGACCTGGTGCGCTACTACCTGGGCGAGGAGCCCGTGCTGGCCAACGTCGACACCTGGCGGCTGGAGGAGCCGCAGGCGCGGGCTTACGTGCTGGACCGCCTGGATGAGCTGGTGGTCAAACCGGTCGACGGCTCCGGCGGCAAGGGCATTGTCATCGGCCCGGCGGCGTCGAAGGAACAGCTGGCCAAGCTGCGTCGTCGGTTACTGGCCGATCCGCGCGGCTGGATCGCCCAGCCGGTGATCGCCCTCTCCACCGTGCCCACCGTGGTCGGTGACGGGCTGGCCCCCCGCCACGTCGACCTCCGCCCGTTTGCCGTCAATGACGGCGAAGACGTCTGGGTACTACCCGGTGGGCTGACCCGGGTGGCGCTGCCCGAAGGCGAGCTGGTGGTCAACTCCAGCCAGGGTGGCGGCTCCAAGGACACCTGGGTGGTCAGCGACCGGGCTACTCCACCCGAGCGACCGCGCCGCTCGGCCCGCCCGTTCGCCGCGCAGACGCCGATGGCCGGCCAGGACGTCAACCCCACCGACTCAACCGGCTTGCACGACCAGCAACAGCAACAGCAACAGCAACCGGGCCCGCCGTGCTGAGCCGGATCGCCGAATCGCTGTACTGGATCGGGCGCTACCTCGAGCGAGCCGACGGCACCGCGCGCATCCTGGACGTCCACCTGCAGCTGCTGCTCGAGGACCCGTGGGCCGACGAGGACGACGCCTGCCGCTCGCTGCTCAACGTCATGGGCGCCCCGGTCGACGCCGCGCGCACCGAGGCGGTCACCCGGGCCGACGTGCTGGATCGCTTCGCCTACGTCGACGGCCCGGGCTCGATCATCGCCTCGCTCACCGCGGCCCGGGAAAACGCGCGGCGCGCCCGCGAGGCCGTGTCGACCGAGCTGTGGGAGTCGCTCAACACCACCCGCAACGAGCTGTTCCGCGGCCGGTGGCCCCAGCGCAGCCCCCACCGATACTTCGCCTGGGTGCGCGAGCGGGTAGCCGCGGTCACCGGCTTCGCCGACGCCACCATGAGCCGCGACCAGGTGTGGAACTTCATGCTGCTCGGGCGCTCCATCGAGCGGGCCGACATGACCGCGCGGCTGCTGGCCAGCCAGGACGTGCGCGGTATCGGCACATCGGGCTGGCAGCTGGTGCTGCGCTCCTGCGGCGCTCACGAGGCGTACCTGCGCACCTACGGCGCCGCCGCCAGCGAGGACCGGGCCGCGGAGTTCCTGCTGATGGACCGGCTGTTCCCGCGCTCGGTCGTGTTCGCGCTGCTGACCGCCGATCGCTGTCTCGAGGCGCTGTCTGGTGAAGACGCCCAGTGGGCCTCGCGCCTGATCGCCCGCGACGACGCACGCCACATGCTGGGCCGGGCCCGCACCGACCTCGAGTACCGCCAGCTCGACGACGTCCTCAGCGACCTCGCCACCCACATGGACCACGTGCAGCGGATCTGCTCGAGCGCCAGCGACGCGGTCTCGCGTCGCTATTTCCCGCGCGGACGGGCCCTCGCCTGGGTCCGGGAGACGCTGTGATCGGCTCAGGGCGGACGCGGACGCGGCCGGGGCCGGCGGGCGGCTGCGCCCGAATGAGCCCGGCTCAGACGGGCGAGGCGCCGTGAGCGGCGTCGGGTCGGCCGGACGGCGGCTGCGGGTGCAGCACAGCACCCGTTACGTCTACGAGCCCGCGGTGCCGGCCTCCTACAACGAGGCGCGGATGATGCCGCGCACCGAGGCCCACCAGCAGATCATCGAGTCCAGCATCGCGGTTTCGCCGTTGACCTGGCGCTACGACTACGTCGACTACTGGGGCACGGCGGTCACGGCGTTCGAGGCCAACACCCCGCACGGTGAGCTGGTCGTCATCGGCACGACGGTGGCCGACGTGGCCGAGCCCGGCGAGTCGCCGCACACCGACTGGCACCGGCTGCGTTCGGATCGCACGGTGGACGCGTTCGCGGAAACGCTCGTGCCGACGCAACGCAGTGC